>JAZQVX010000239.1:0-7717 GCA_045632045.1 Lawsonibacter sp. | reverse complement strand
GTCTGGGGCTTGTTGGACACGATGGCGACCTTCTCACCAACCAGAGCGTTGGTCAGGGTGGACTTGCCCACATTGGGGCGGCCGCAGATGGTGATGATGCCGGATTTGGTAATTTCGTTCATAACAGATGATCCTCAACTTTCCTTGAGCTTTTATTTTTTATGCCCGGGTGATGCCCAGCGCGCCCAGAATGGCCTCCTCACGCTCCCGCATCTGTGCTTTCATGGGGCCCTCATCCAGATGGTCATAGCCCAGCAGATGCAGCACGGAGTGAACGGTGAGATAGCACAGCTCCCGCTCGATGGAGTGACCGAATTCCTCGGCCTGAGCGGCGGCCCGTTCCAGAGAGATGCACATGTCGCCCAGCGGGCACAGATCGGTGGCGGGATCGAGATAGTCCTCGCCCTCGGGGGGGATACCGGGGTCCAGTTCGAACATGGGGAAGGACAGCACATCGGTGGGGCGATCCACGCCGCGCATGTCCAGATTGACCTGATGGATGCCCTCGTCGTCGGTGAGCAGCACGCTGATCTCGCAGGGCAGCTCCACCTGCTGGGCCTCCAGAGCGGCCAGGATGACGCTTTCGATGCGTTCCTCCACACCGGCGGGAACTTCCACTTCGGCGTCCAGAATGATCTGATGGGTCATGGGAACATCTCTCCTCGCTTTTTGGCATATATCCGTATTATAACGAAAAAAACTCAACTTGTCATCGGGTAATCAAGAAATTCCCCGTTGAAGCCGACTTTTCTCGTCGTTCTATGAAAAACGGCGAAAATGGCGGGTTTCTTTGGTAAAATAGCTAAAAAGTTCCTTTCGGTTTTGTGAAAAGCGTAAAATTTCAAAAATGCTGATACAATTTGTAGCATTTTGAAGCGGCGTACATAAACTGTTAAAATCTGAAGGGACATGTTGTGTGCCTGTCCCGTTCGAGACTGTAAAGAAAGAAGGAAAAAACATGACTACCATCGCGTTGAACATGTACCAGACTGCTGGTATCGCCATGCTTCTGCTGGTTCTGGGTCGATTCATCATCACCAAGAGTGCCTTCCTGCAGCGCTGCTGCATCCCCGCTCCCGTTGTGGGCGGCCTGGTCTTCGCCATCACCCACCTGATCGTCTATCAGGCCGGTATTCTGGAAATCACCTTTGACGAGACCGTCAAGACTCTGTTTATGAACATCTTCTTCTGCTCCGTCGGCTTCACTGCCTGCTTCCGTCTGCTGAAGAAGGGCGGTAAGAAGGTCTTCATCTTCCTGGTGATCGCCATCGTTATGGTCTGCATGCAGAATGTTGTGGGTTCCGTTCTGGCCGGTGTCTTCGGCTGGGATATGCGCCTGGGTCTGTGTACCGGCTCCATCCCCATGGTCGGCGGCCACGGTACTGCCGGTTCCTATGGTCCTCTGATGGAGAAGGACTTTGGCATCCAGGGTGCTAATGTTCTGGCCATCGCTGCTGCTACCTTCGGTCTGGTTTCCGGCTCCCTGATGGGTGGCCCCACCGCTCGCAGCATCATCAACAAGTACAACCTGAAGTCCACCGAGGGCGAGGAGGCCGCTGCCGACCTGAACGACATGTCCGCTGAGGACCGCGCCAAGGCCGAGCGCATGGACACCGACTCTTTCACCAACGCCGCCGTTCTGCTGTTCGTTGCTCTGGCCATCGGTACTCTGGTTACCATCGTCTTCAACAACATCCAGATCAATGTTGCCGGCAATGTCATCAAGTTCACCTTCCCCGGCTACATCGGCGCCATGATCGTTGCCGCTGTCATCCGCAATGTTGCTGACGCCAAGGGCATGGTTCTGCCCGCTTCCGCCATCGACACCTGGGGCAACTCCTCTCTGTCCATCTTCCTGGCCATCGCTCTGATGACCCTGAAGCTGTGGCAGCTGGCTGAGCTGGCCATCCCCATGGTCGTCATGCTGGCCGCTCAGGTCGTCCTGATGTTCGTCTTCGCCCGCTTCGTGGTCTTCAATGTCATGGGCCGCGACTATGAGGCCGCCGTCATGGTTTCCGCTTTCTGCGGCTTCGGTATGGGTGCTACTCCCAACGCCATGGCCAATATGCAGGCTCTGACCAAGAAGTTCGGTCCCGCTCCTCAGGCTTTCTTCATCGTGCCTCTGGTCGGCTCTCTGTTCATCGACTTCTTCAACGGCATTATCATCACCCTCTTCATGAACGGTCTGGCTGTGTTCGGCTGATCGTTATCATCTAAAATAAGCTTCATTGTGCGAAAACCGGCCTTCACTCTCTCGGGCCGGTTTTCGCGTTTTCTTTTTTGTGCCCCTTGTAAGCAGCGGGGAAATCCGCTAAGATAAAGATAATCCATTGATGTTGGAGGTGAGGAGCGTGCCCTCTGTTAAGGGAACGATTCGTCTGAATTCCTGGCAGCGCAGTCTGGTGATCGGAATTTCCGTCTGTCTGTCCAGTCAGTTATACTTCTCCGGCGGAGCTGATGGTTTCCGTCTGTCTGCCGCCGCCATTTTATATCCCATTCTGCTGATGAGCCTGAAACGGGAGAGTCACCGCCCTGATGCCGGCATCGTCACGGCACTGTGCGTGGTGATATTCCGTACCGTTGGGAACCTGTTCGGTGGAGGCACGCTTGTTTCCGCTCTGCTGCGGGAACTGCCCGGCGGTGTGTTTTACTTCTGTTATGACGCCCTGCTCTGCCTGATGACCAAGGACCGCCGACTGGCGGTATTTTCCCTGCGCTCGGTGTGGCTGAGCCTGCTGGTCTGCGATTTTTGTTCCAATGTGGTCAACTATGTCCTCTCGGCCCAACTGCGGGTCAGCTTCCCCGGCGACTGGCTGATGCCCCTGGCCTGGATGGCCTTCGGCCGCTCTCTGGTGGCCGCGCTGCTTCTGCTGATGATCCGCAGTTACCGCAACCTCCTGCTGCAGGAGGAACACGAGCTGCGCTACCGCCGATTGTTCCTCATGACCGCCAATCTGAAAAGCGAACTCTACTTTTTGAAGAAGGATGCCGAGGAAGTGGAGAAGGTCATGGCCCACGCCTATAAGCTCTACGAGCAGCTGGAGCAGCAGGATGTTCCCGAGGAACTGCGCTCGCTGGCGCTGTCCATTGCCCGGGATGTCCACGAGATCAAAAAGGACAATCTGCGCATCATCCGGGGGCTGGAGGAGGAAGTGGCCGAAACTTATGACCACGAATCCATGTCCCTCAACGACATGCTGGACATTCTCGCCCAGTCCACCCGGCAGCTGCTGGGTGAGCAGCGGGCGGAGATCCGGCTGGAGTGCTATTCCGATCAAAATATTTCCGTCCGGGAGCATTACCGCCTGCTGTCGGTGCTGAAGAATCTGGTGACCAACGCCGTGGAGGCCATTCAGACCGATACCGGTGTGGGCTGTGTCCGGGTGGAGGCACGGACACAGGAGGATGACCTGCTCATCACCGTGGCCGACAATGGCCCCGGCATCTCTCCCCGGAAGCAGAAACTGCTCTTCCGGGTGGGCTACTCCACCAAATTTAACCCGGATACCGGCAATATCAGCCGCGGTGTGGGTCTGCCCGCTGTGCAGTACATCGTGGAAGAACTGGGCGGTGAGCTGAGGGTGGAATCTCAGACCGGCGAGGGCACCACCTTCCGCATTAGACTGCCCATCCGGACCGTAACAGGAGGTCTGACATGAAAATCTATATCATTGAGGACGATGTATCCGTCATCAGCGTACTGGAGGACATCGTAGAAGAGAATCATTTGGGTGTCATCTGCGGCGACACCGACGGTGAGCCGGCCGACATTCAGGATATTCTGGCCATAGACCCGGATATTGTGCTGGTGGATCTGCTTATGCCCGGTAAGGACGGCATTCAGGTCACCCGGGAGCTGAGGGAGGCCGGCTGCCACGCCAAATTCATCATGCTCTCTCAGGTGTCCGACAAGGAGATGGTGGCCAAGGCCTATACCGCTGGGGTGGAGTTCTTCATCCAGAAGCCCATCAACCTCATCGAGGTGCGGCAGGTCATCTCCAATGTTCGTATGCAGATCGAGAACGAGCGCACGCTGAAGGCCATTCAGCAGGTATTTGCCGTCCGGGAGCCCCAACCCGCCAGAACGCAGACCACGCAGGACCGTCCCCGCCGCCGCATGAAGGCCATCCTCAGCCAGCTGGGCATGGCGGGGGAGAAGGGTGCCCAGGACATCGTGGAGCTGTGTGTCATCCTGCTGGAGGAGCATACCACCGTTTCCCGCATGGGTATGGCCAACCTCTGCGCCCGCCTGAACGACTCCCCCCGCACCACCGAACAGCGCGCCCGCCGCGCACTGGAAAAGGGCATGCGCCATATCGCCAGTCTGGGACTGGAGGACTATAACAACGAGTGCTTCGTGCGCTATTCCGCCCGGCTCTTCCCCTTTCAGGAGGTGCGCAATGAGATGCTCTTCCTGCAGGGCAAGGGACAGCAGCGGGGCAAGGCCAATCTGAAGACCTTTCTGGACGGCCTGATGATCCTTGCGGAGGAGGAGTAACTGTGGACGAGAAAAAAGACGAACTGACTCTGGTGCGGGATGAGGAAGGATTGGCGCTGGTAGGGGAGGGGCAGGTGCTCCGGGGGGATTTCACCCGGATGCTCCCCCGCATCAAGGCGGGCAGACTGTCCTCTGAGCTGCTGGTCAAGGCGGCGAAGATCAAAAATGCCGAGGGGGAACTCACTGCCGTGGATGCCACCGCCGGACTGGGAGAGGACTCTCTGCTGCTGGCGGCGGCCGGATTTCGTGTCACCCTCTATGAGCGCAACCCCGTGGTCTATGAGCTGCTGCAGGATGCCCTGACCCGGGCGGCGCAGATCCCGGAACTGGCCCCTATTGTGGGACGGATGACCGCCGTTCACGCAGACAGCGTGGCGGGCATGGCATCTCTGGAAACGCCCCCCGATGTCATCCTGCTCGACCCCATGTTCCCCGCCCGCCAGAAGAGCGCGCTGGTGAAAAAGAAGCTGCAGATGATCCAGAAGCTGGAGCAACCCTGTGACGACGAAGTTACCCTGCTCCTCACCGCCATGGGGGCAAAGCCCAGAAAACTCATCGTCAAGCGCCCGCCGAAAGGAGACTGGCTGGCGGGCCTGAAGCCCGACCACTCCATCGAGGGCAAGGCGGTGCGCTTTGACTGCTTCGCGTCCCCCTATGACCGGCTTGAAAAGTTCAAAGAGAAGCTGAAGTGATCCCCACGCGAGAGGAGGCACATCATGGAATTTACCTTTGAAACTCACTACAACACAAAAACCATGGCAGTCATGGCCCGGGCCCTGCGCAAGACAGTACGGCAAAAGCACAGCCGCCGATCCCATCTGTTTGGGTGGATCGTCACCGCCATGGCTGTGCTGCTGATGACCTTGGACGGATTTGAACTGCATTTGCGTTCTGTGGTGACGCTGGGCGTCATATTTATGATCGTGATGGCGCTGCTGTTTGAGGATCAGATCAACGGTTATGTGGCGAAAAAGCGGATGCTACCCGGTATGGAGAAGGCGGTGTCGGTATTCACACAGGAGGGTTTCACCTCCACCACCGGCGTGGGAAAGACAGAGTGGAATTATGACAGGATCCTCCTTGTGGCGGAAACGAAGGAGTTCTTCGTGTTCATCTTCAGCCACAGCCACGCCCAGCTTTATGACAAGTCCGCCTTGGCAGGGGGGACGGCGGAGGACTTCCGCGCTTTCCTTGAGGGTGTGACCGGGAAGAAAGTCCGAATGGTCAAATAAGGGAAATAAATAAAAAAAGAATGCTGTTTTCACAGCAGTCTTTTTTCGCAACTTTAATTACTGAGCAGCCTCGACCTTGCCGAAGGAACGGCCATTGTAGGTCATGCACTCCTTGCACATGCGGTGGGGCAGACGGAAAGCACCGCACTTGGGGCAAGTGACGATACCGGGGGTCTCCAGCTTCCACACGGAGCTACGACGCTTGTCGCGGCGAGCCTTAGAAACTTTTCTCTTAGGAACGGCCATGTTGACACCTCCTTACAGTGATTGTGCCATAGCCAGGCACTTTGAGTTCAACTCTCTCTTAGTCCTCATTATCCAACAGCTGCGCAAGGGCCGCCAATCTTGGATCGACTTCGGGTTTGCACCGGCAGGGTTCGACATTCAGGTCGACACCGCACTTGTAACACAGCCCTTTGCAGTCGTCTGAGCACAAATGTTTGATGTCCATAGCGAGGACGTATGCAGTGGTGACCACCTCATCCAGATCCAGCTCGGTGCCATCCAGAAGCACGATTTCGTCATGCTCCTCGTCTTCCAGCTCGTGAGCCACCAGACAGTCCAGAGGGACGATCTTTTCGCGGGAAAAAGGCTTCCCGCAGCGGTCGCAAGTCAGATCCAGCACAGAACGCGCGGTTCCTTCCAGAACCAGAGCACCGGCGTGGTTGGTCACGCAGCCCTCAGCCTGAACAGGTTGGGTGATGGGGGTACGCCCGTAAAAATCCAGATCGGACATGTCGACCTGAAACTGGAATTCTTTCTTTGCGTCGGGGGTATTGATAACAGTTCTCAAATCCAGGCGCATCGGAATCCTCCCGGGCTTTGCCCTACACTCGCATAATGGTACAGCGATTATTATAATCACTAACACCCACCTTGTCAAATGTTTTTTGTATTGACAAAGGAAAAATTTTATGGTGAAATTGTGTGGAAAATGGACAAAGGAAGCCAAAAGGGAGGAAGCCGGTACATGAAGGAATTTACCATCGGAAAAAATGACGCGGGACAGCGTCTGGATCGCTGGCTGGCCAAGACTTTGCCGCTGCTGCCCGCCCCTCTGGCCCAGAAATACATGCGCCTCAAACGGGTGAAGGTCAACGGAAAGGGCTCCAAGCGGGATGTGCGTCTGGCTGTGGGCGATGTGCTGCAGTTGTATATCAACGACGAGTTCTTTGACCGTCCCACCCCGGAAAATGCCTTCCTCTCCCTGTATCAGCCCAAGTTGAACATCCTCTATGAGGATGAGCATATCATGCTGCTGGACAAGCGCCCCGGTCTGGTGGTCCACCCCGACGAAACAGAGCGGGTCAACACCCTGCTGACCCACATTCAGGCCTATCTGTACCAGAAGAAGGAGTGGTCCCCTTATAAGGAGAACTCCTTCGCCCCCGCTCTGTGCAACCGCATCGACCGCAACACCGGCGGCATCGTCATCGCCGCCAAGACCGCCGAGGGTCTGCGGGTGATGAATCAGAAGATCAAGGATCGTGAGCTGAGCAAGTACTACCTGTGCGTGGTGCAGGGCAAGATGGAGCCCCGGGAGGGCAAGCTGGAGGGCTATATCTTTAAGGACGAGGTCAAAAAGCAGGTCTATGTCCGCAAGAAGCCCGAACCCGGTGCCAAGACCGCCATTACCTTATATAGAACACTGGCTGTGAAAAACGGCCTGTCCCTTGTGGAGTGCGACCTCATCACCGGCCGCACCCACCAGATCCGCGCCCAGTTCGCCGCTGACGGTCACCCCCTCATCGGCGACGGCAAGTACGGCAACGAGCGGGAGAACCGCAAGTACGGCCGCCACGGTCAGGCCCTGTACTCCTATAAGCTGGTGTTTGAGTTTACCACCGACGCCGGCGCTCTGGAGGGCCTCAACGGCCGCACCTTCCAGGTGGAGGATGTGGACTTCGTCAAGGAGTTCTTCGGTGAGGATTTCGTCATCCCCCGCGATTAAAAAGCAAAAAACCTTCCCGACAGGGAAGGTTTTTTT
>JAZQVX010000238.1:0-3015 GCA_045632045.1 Lawsonibacter sp. | reverse complement strand
GTGGCTGCTGAGATGATCTATTTCGGCAGCAAATGATCGGATCTATCATCTCAGATACGGCAAAGAGGACACAAGCTATATAGATCGCATATAGGGGCGTGGGACCAGATCCCCCGCCCCAAAATTGCTGTATGGGCATTTTAATCACATATACCGCATAAAGCGCCCCCCTTGCGGGGGAGCTGTCGAGCGTAGCGAGACTGAGGGGGTGTCCCCACAAATGCACCCCCTCCGTCACGGCTTACGCCGTGCCACCTCCCCCCTAAAGGGGGAGGCAAGTTAGAGGAGGCTTATTCATGAAACATACCGTTTCCCTGAAACTGAATCATGAGTTCCGCCGCCTGTACAACAAGGGCAAAAGTGCGGTGTCCCCTTATTTCGTCATCTACTGCCGGAAAACCGGCAGAGCGGAGAGCCGTCTTGGCATCACCACCGGCGTCAAGCTGGGTAAAGCCGTCAAGCGCAACTTCGTCCGCCGCCGTATCAGAGCGCTGTACCGTACCAACGAGGAAAAATTCATCCCCGGCTATGATGTGGTCGTGGTGGCCCGCACCCGTGCCATCTTCGGCAAGTACGCCGATCTGGAGCGCAATTTCCTGCGCCAGATGAAACAGCTGGGTATGATCGCGCCCAGAGAGGATAAGCAGGGATGAAATCTCTGCTGCTGTGGCTGATCCGATTTTACCGCGAGCAAATTTCCCCCACGCGCCCGCCCTGCTGCCGTTTTCTGCCCACCTGTTCCCAGTACGCACTGGAGGCGGTGGAGCTCCACGGCGCGTTCAGAGGCGGATTGCTGGCCTTCAAGCGCATTTTGAAGTGTCAGCCCCTACATCGGCAGAAATCCATCGAGTACGACCCCGTACCCAGGATTCTGCCCAAAAGCCATACAATCAAATAATTTGCGGAGGTAACATTCGTGGGTATTATTCTGAAACCCTTTGCCATGCTGCTGATGTTCCTGTATAACACCTTCAACAGCTATGGTATCGCACTGATCCTGTTTGGCCTCGTGGTCAAACTCGTCCTGTTCCCCGTTACCCTGAAGAGCAAGAAGAGCATGATCCAGATGAACATGCTCTCCGGCAAGATGAACAAGCTGAAGGCTCAGTACGGCAAGAACCCCCAGCGCTACAACGAGGAGGTCCAGAAGCTGTATGAGCAGGAGAAGGTCAACCCCATGGGCGGCTGCCTGTGGTCCCTGATCCCCATGTTCGTGCTGATCGGCCTGTACGGCATCATCCGTGAGCCCCTGACCAACATGATGGGCGTTCCCGCCGACATGATCGAGACCATCTCCGGCATTACCGGTGTCGTGGCCGACAAGTCCAATGTCTACGCTCAGATCGGCATGGTCAAGGCCATGGGCGATCCCGCTGTTCTGGCTTCCGTCAAGGCCGCTCTGGGTGAGGCCGGCGCCGGCATCGTTCCCATGAACTTCTCTTTCCTGGGCATGGATCTGGCTGCTATCCCCAGCTACGCTTTCTGGAAGCAGGGTCTGCCCGGCGTGCTGATGTTCATTCTGGTCGCCGTTTCCGTCGTCACTTCCTACATCTCCATGAAGGTCTCCATGGCCACCAGCCAGGTCAACAAGCAGTCCAACGCTCAGGCCGACCAGACCAGCAAGATGATGATGTGGATGATGCCTCTGATGTCCGTGTGGATCGGTTTCTCCGTTCCCGCCGGTCTGACCGTGTACTGGATCTCTCAGTACATCATGACCATGCTGTCTGAGGTCATCTGCGGCAAGATGCTCAAGAAGGACTATGAGGCCGCCCGTCTCGCCGCTGAGGAGGCCGAGCGCGTTGCCAAGATCGAGGAGAAGCAGCGCAAGGAAGAGGCTCGTCTGGAGCGCGCCAAGCGCATCGAGGAGGAGAAGCTCAACAAGAAGAAGGGCATCAAGAAGCCCGAGTCTTCTGAGCCCGGCGTCAACAAGGACGATTCCCGTGAGGGTCTGCGCGCCTATGCCCGCGGCCGTGCTTATATGCCCGACCGTTTCGGCGGTGTGACCGCCTATGTGGATCCCAGCGACCGCATCGCCGCTGAGGAGGCCGACATGAACAAGAAGTCCTCCAAGAAGAATAAGGAGGAGAATTAACCATGGCAAAGTTCATCGAGACTACCGGCCGTTCCGAAGAGGACGCCATCGCCGCCGCTCTGTTCCAGCTGGGTCTGGACCGCGACGATGTTTCCATCGAGGTTCTGGAGCGCGCCAAGTCCGGTTTCTTCGGTTTCGGCTCCAGCCCCGCCCGTGTCCGTGTCAGCTATGATTTTGACGCTGACGAGGTCGTGGTCAAGGAGGAGCCCAAGGCTGAGCCTGTCGTTGAGAAGAAGGTCGAGCCCAAGGTCGAGAAGACCGAGCCCGTCGTTCTGAAGAAGGCCGAGCCCAAGCCCGAGGTCAAGGAGGAGCCTGTCGAGGCTCCCGAGGCTGAGGAGGAGGTCGTTGAGGAGACCATTCTGGTCGCCAAGACTCCCGCCAAGCCCGCCGGCGAGCGCCGCGAGCGCAGCCGTTCCCGCAGCCGCAACCGCGGCCGCGGTCAGGACCGTCTGCAGGATGGTGACGAGGTCATCATCGGCAAGTCCGAGAAGAAGGATCACACTCCCGTTTCTCAGGCTCCCACCGTCCCCGCTTCCGAGGACGACGAGAAGGCTCAGCACATCGCTGCCTTCCTCAACGGCCTGATGGAGCACATGGGCGTGGAGTCCAAGCCCGTCATCGGTGTCACCGAGGAGGGCAACTATAAGGTCATCATGGAGGGCGAGAACCTGGGCGCCATCATCGGCCGCCGCCGCGAGACTCTGGACGCCATCCAGCAGCTGACCAACTACTGCGTCAACCGCGGCGCTTCCAAGCGCGTGCGCATTCACATCGACGCTGAGGGCTACCGCGCCAAGCGCGAGGAGTCCCTGCAGCACCTGGCCCTGAAGGTGGCCGGCAAGGTGGTCAAGTATCGCAAGAACATGACCCTGGAGCCCATGAACGCTTACGAGCGTCATGTCATCCATGCCGCCCTGCAG
>JAZQVX010000237.1:0-2184 GCA_045632045.1 Lawsonibacter sp. | reverse complement strand
CCAAGGACGGCCTGGTGGATCTGGGCGTCATGACCGCCGAGCAGTACGACTCCCTGAAGGCTCAGACTCAGGCCATCACCAAGATCGTGGCTGACGATCTGGCCGAGAAGGGTCTGGAGCTGTACGACATCAAGTTCGAGTCCGGCTACGATCCCGAGGTCAATGTCATGCTGATCGACGAGGTCGCCTCCGGCAACATGCGCGTCTACAAGAACGGCGAGTATATCGATCCCATGACCCTGAACAAGCTGTTCTTCGCCTAAAGTGCTTGAGCCGTCGCGAGCAGCGCGGATGGACCGAAGCGAGGGCAGAGAGCCTGGCCACCAGGCCCGGACTCCGGCCCGAGTCGGAGGGAAGCCGCGCGTCGCGAGCAGGCGAAACATGATTTCATTTAAAGTGCTTGAGCCGTCGCGAGCAGCGCGGATGGACCAAAGCGAGGACGGGAGACTGGCCACTAGGCCCGGATCCCGGCCCGAGTCGGAGGGAAGCCGCGCGTCGCGAGCAGGCGAAACATGATTTCATTCCCCACTCACCACTGAGATCTAACACCATTAAGGAGAATTTATCATGGGTGGTTTTTTCGGCGCCGTCTCTTCCCGAGATGTGACCCTTGACGTTTTCTTTGGTGTGGACTATCACTCCCATCTGGGTACCCGCCGCGGCGGCATGGCCTCTTACAGCCAGGAGCATGGCTTCCACCGCCAGATCCACAACATCGAAAACACCCCTTTCCGCACCAAATTTGAAAAAGATATCCGGGACTTCAGCGGCAACATCGGCATGGGCTGCATCAGCGATACCGATCCTCAGCCTCTGCTGGTCCGTTCCCATCTGGGCCTGTTCGCCATCTCTACCGTTGGTCTGATCAAAAACGCCGACGAACTGGTCGAAAAGTATTTTTCCGACCACGGCCACCAGTTCATGGCCATGAGTTCCGGTAAAATCAACGCCACCGAGCTGGTCGCCGCTCTGGTCAACCAGAAGGAGAATCTGGTTGATGGCCTCCTCCACGCTCAGGAGATGATCGAGGGTTCCATCACCATCCTCATCATGACCCCCCACGGCATTCTGGTCGCCCGCGACCGTCTGGGCCGTCTGCCTGTTCTCATTGGCAAGCACCCCGACGGCAGCCTGTGCGTTTCCTTCGAGGCCTTCGCCTACCAGAAGCTGGGCTATGAGGACGCTTACGAGCTGGGCCCCAAGGAGATCGTGGCTCTGACCTCCAACGGTTACGAAACCGTCTCCCCCGCCGGTACCGAGATGAAGATCTGCGGCTTCCTGTGGACCTATTACGGCTACCCCAACTCCAACTACGAGGGTAAAAATGTGGAGATGATGCGCTATCAGAACGGTGCCATCATGGCCCGCGACGAGCTGGAACAGGGCATCCTCCCCGATGTGGACTATGTGGCCGGCATCCCCGACTCCGGCGTGCCCCACGCCATCGGCTATGCCAACTACAGCGGCAAACACTATGCCCGCCCCTTCGTGAAGTACACCCCCACCTGGTCCCGTTCCTTCACTCCCGCCGACCAGCGTCTGCGCAACCAGACCGCCAAGATGAAGCAGATCCCCGTGCAGGAGCTCATCCACGGCAAAAAGCTGATGTTCATCGACGACTCCATCGTCCGCGGCACCCAGCTGCGCGAGACCGTGGAATTCCTTTACGACTCCGGTGCCAAGGAAGTCCACATGCGCTCCGCCTGCCCCCCCATTATGTATGGCTGTAAGTACCTCAACTTCTCCAGCAGCAAGTCCGAGATGGAACTGCTGACCCGCAAGACCATTCAGGAACTGGAGGGCGACGAGGGCCAGAAGCATCTGGATGAGTACGCCGATGCCCGCACCGAGCGCGGCAAGTGTATGCTCAAGACCATCTGCGACAAATTCGGTTTCGACTCTCTGGGCTATCAGTCTTTGGACGGCGTTCTGGAGGCCATCGGTCTGGATAAAGACAAGGTCTGCACCTATTGCTGGACCGGTAAAGAATAAGCGTCCGAACCGTCGCGAGCAGCACGGATGGACCAAAGCGAGAAACACAAACCAAGCCCCGCCAACCGGGGCTGTTTGTGTTTCAAGTCGGAGGGAAGCCGTGCGTCGCGATCAGGTAAGGCGTGATAATACCCCTTACATAGAACAAAAATAGAATGCAAGGAGATTTTAATCATGGATCATTCCAATTCC
>JAZQVX010000236.1:0-2302 GCA_045632045.1 Lawsonibacter sp. | reverse complement strand
TTCTCGTCCAGGGTACGGACCTTGATGACCTCCACCAGTTTGTTGAGCTGCTTTTCCACCTGCTCTACCACGCTGTTGCCGCTGTCCACGATGATGGTGATGCGGGAGATGGTGGGGTCATCGGTGACGCCCACGGCCAGCGATTCAATGTTGAATGCCCGGCGGGAGAACAGGCCCGTAATGCGGTTCAGAACGCCGGCCTGGTTTTCCACCAGCACGGAAATGGTCTGTTTCATAAGCCCTCTCCCTTCTTAGTCGGTGGTGTTCACATCGGGGTGAACTTCGCAGATGAGCAGACAGCTGCCCTTGGTGTTCAAAAATTCTGCCAGTCCCTCCTCCAGCTTGTCCTCGTCGTTGAGGATGACGCTGGGGATGCCGTAAGCGGCGGCGATGGTGGTGAAATCGGGGGAGCCGTCCAGCGCCACACCGAAGGGGCCGTGATAGGGGCTGCTGTTCTGGATCTGATGGACCAGACCAAGCACATGGTTGCGGAAGAGGACGATCTTGATGTCCAGGCCGGCGCAGGCAATGGCGGCCAGCTCGTTCATGGCCATCTGGAAGGATCCGTCGCCGCAGATCACCACGGTCTGCTTGTCGGGCTGAGCCACCTTCACGCCGATGGCGGCGGGGAGGGCGTAGCCCATGGTGCCAAGACCACCGCTGGTGAGCAGGCGGCCCTGCTTCTGGGGCAGGTACTTACAGGCGAAGATCTGGTTCTGGCCCACATCCACGCAGACAACTGCGTCGTCGTTGAGGAGAGCGCCCAGCTTGCGCAGGACGGTGCCGGGGAAGACATAGCCTTCCCGCCTGGGGAAGATGCGGCCCAGCTCTGCCTTGCGGTAGTCCCGCAGCTGAGCCAGCCATGCGGCGGAGTCGCCGATGGCGATCTCACGCTCGAGAATCTGATTGAGGATGACCTTCACATCGCCCACCAGAGGGACTGCGGCGGTCATGTTTTTGCCGATCTCGGCGGGGTCAACATCAATGTGGATGGTGGCCATCCGCTTTTCGATGTCGCCGGGGTTGACCAGAGCCCGGTCGGCGGCCCGGGTGCCCACCATGATGAGCAGGTCGGAGTTGGCCAGGGCCTGATTGGCACAGTGGTTGCCGTGGGCGCCGATCATGCCCAGATTCAGGGGGTGATCGGTGGGAAGGACGGACAGACCCATCATGGTCTTGACCACAGGGATGGAGCAGCGCTCCGCCAGCTCCACCAGTTCCTTCTGGGCATCTGCCAGCCAGACACCGCCGCCGGCGCAGATCAGAGGCTGACGGGAGCGGGCGATGGCATCCACCACGCGCTTGATCTGCAGTTCGTTGCCCTTGACGCTGGGCTTATAGCCGCGGATGTTGACTTCTTTGGGGTATGTAAACTTTTTGATGTCCTGATTCTGGACATCAATGGGAATGTCGATGAGGACGGGGCCGGGACGGCCGGTGGAGGCGATGTGGAAGGCCTCCTTGACGATGCGGGGGATGTCGTTGGCGTTCTTCACCAAATAGCTGTGCTTGGAGAAGGGAGCCACGGCGCCGGTGATGTCCACTTCCTGAAAAATGTCGCGGCCCAGCAGATGGCTGGGGACCTGACCGGTGATGGCCACCATGGGGATGGAGTCCATATAGGCCGTGGCGATGCCGGTGATGAGGTTGGTTGCGCCGGGGCCGGAGGTGACCATACATACACCCACCTTGCCGCTGACACGGGCATAACCGGAGGCCATGTGACCTGCGTTCTGCTCGGTGCGGACGAGGGTGTAACCGATTTCCGGATGCTCTTTCAGGGCATCTACGGCGGGGCAGATGGTGGCGCCGGCATAACCGAAAATGTGATCGACGCCTTCCTGCAGCAGACTGAGGATCAGTGCCTGTGCTCCGTTCATATGGAAACCTCCTGTTTGAGAAATAAAAAAGCGGCCTTGCCCTATTCGCAAAGAATAGGACGAAGCCGAATAACTCCGTGGTACCACCTAAATTCATGGCATTGACCAGCCATGCGCTCGTTGCCCCTGTAACGGAGGGAATCCGTTCCAACCTACTGAGGCGTGCTGCCTGTTCAGGAGGACTGCTCGCGGGTGAGATTCGGGGGAGATCCTTCAGAGGAGCTTGCACCAACCGCTCCCTCTCTGTGCATCCGGATAAGCCTACTATCCCGTTCATTGCCTTTCGCTAATTGCTCTAAACTATACTCCACGGACGGACATTTGTCAATGGATTCGGGCAAAAATTTTTAACAATGTAAAGAGGTGGCGGAAAAAAGAGTGGGCCGCCAACGCGGGCGGCCCTTTTTAATTAAAAGGAGTTG
>JAZQVX010000235.1:0-8111 GCA_045632045.1 Lawsonibacter sp. | reverse complement strand
CCTCACCGTTTTCGTGCTGATGTACGCACTGGACCTGACTTTGAATATGATGAGTCTGGGCGGCGTGGCCCTGGGCGTGGGCATGATCGTGGATAACTCCATCGTCGTGCTGGAGAACATCTACCGCTTTGCCGCCGACGGCAAGGGCCGTCTGGAGTCCTGTGTGGAGGGCACCAAGGAAGTTACCTCCTCTGTCGTGGCCTCCACCCTGACCACCGAGGCCGTCTTCATCCCTCTGGGCCTGGCTGGCGGTCTGGCAGGCATGATTTTCAAGGATTTCTGTCTGACCATCGCCTCTCTTCTGGCTGCATCTCTGCTTATCTCTCTGACTCTCGTCCCCCTGCTGTGCTACTTCATGCTGGACGAAGAGCGCATCCGCGCTCAGCAGGAAAAGCAGGCCAACAGGAAGCCCAACGCCATCAACCGCTTCTTTGTGGCTCTGGGCAATCGCTGCAACGCCGCCTACATGAAGCTGCTGAACTATTTTGTGCGCCATCTGAAGATCGGTATGCTGGTTTCCGCCGGTCTGGTGGTGGCCTTCGTGGCTACTCTGACCACCCTGGATCTGGCGCTGATCCCCGATATGGATCAGGGACAGATCAGCATCAATGTTTCCTTCCCCAGAGGTTCTGAGGTGGACGAAACCGCCGTCATTGCCGATCAGATCACCGACATCGTGCTGGAAAACTGCCCCGAGAACAAGCAGATGTACTATCTGGCCGGTGACGAGAGCATCTCCTTTGTGCTGACTCTGGTGGATAAGGCCGACCGTGACCGCTCCACCTTCCAGATTGCGGAAAGTCTAAAACCCCACTTTGAAAACATCGCCGGCTGTGAGATCTCCTGCTCCTCTGCCTCCACCATCTCTCTGGGCGCCGGCAGTGACATCAATGTTCAGCTCACCGGCGATGACTTCGGCACGCTGGAAATGATCGCCGATGACCTGATGACTCAGATCTACGCACTGGGCGATGCTGCCGAGCTGAAGACCTCTCTGTCCAAGCAGATGCCCGAGGTCAAGGTCACCATCAAGCGCGAGGCCGCCTCTCAGTACGGTCTGACCGCCGCCACCATCGGTGCCGCCGTCCGTTCCGAGCTGACCGGCTCCACCGCTACCGCCGTCACCATCAACAATCAGGAGATCGATGTTGTCATCAAGGGCGACGGCATGGCCTCCACCAGCCTGGATGCCCTGCGCTCCATGGCCATCACCGCCCCCACCGGCGCCGTCATCCCCCTGTCCAGTGTGGCCGATGTGAACATCGAGCTGGCCCCCGTGTCCATCTCCCGCTATAACCAGAACCGCCAGATCTCCATCACCGGCAACACCATCTCCGGTCACTCCTCCGCCATGAGCGCCCAGATCAAGGATCTGCTGGAAGATTACACTCTGCCCGAGGGCTACACCGCCGAGATCGCCGGTGACTACGCCGAGCTGATGGACACCTTTGAGAGTCTGGGTCTGGCCCTGATCGTGGCTCTGGGTCTGGTCTACTTCGTGCTGGCCGCCCAGTTTGAGTCCTTCCTCATGCCCATCATCGTCATGCTCATCCTCCCCGTTTCCTTTTCCGGCGCGCTGTTCGCTCTGCCCGCCACCGGCCGTATGCTCACCATGGTGTCCTATGTCGCCATCATCATTCTGGCCGGTACAGTGGTCAACTCCTCCATCATCCTCATCGAGTACATCAAGATCCGCCGTGACATGGGCGAAAGCCGCGTGGACGCCATCCTCAACGCCTGTCCCCGCCGTGTGCGCCCCGTGCTGATGACCGCTCTGACCACCATTCTGGCCATGATTCCCATGTCCCTGGGCATGGGCAACAGCAACGAGATGCACTCCGACATGGGCGTGGTCATGATCTTCGGCATGGTCATTTCCACCGTGGTCACACTGGTGTTCACCCCCGTGTTCTACTCCGTCATCGACGATGCCAGCGCCAAACTCCTGCGCCGCAAAAAGGCCATTGACAAGCCTTAACTTTTCTTCCCGCCTTTTTGGTCAATTAGTTTAGTTTTTTCCCGAAACGCCATACTTTTTCCCATGCAGTTTCCAAACTTACCCAACAAGGCCCAAAATACAGCGTTTTTCACTGGACAAGGGCATGAAAAGATGTTACAATACGATTGAATTAGCTTGGGACTTTGCTTTATTTGAAAAAATTAAGCAGAAGCATAACTAAGTCACAAAAAAGACTAAGTGCGGAGGTACAGGTACTATGTATAGTCAGGAAGCCGTCGTGAACAATCAGGTTGGTCTGCACGCCAGACCCGCTACTTTCTTCATCCAGAAGGCTAATGAGTTCAAGAGCTCTATCTGGGTTGAGAAGGAGGAGCGCAAGGTCAATGCCAAGAGCCTGCTGGGCGTTCTTTCCCTGGGCATCGTGAAGGGCACCCCCATCAAGCTGATTGCTGATGGTTCCGACGAGAAGGAGGCCGTTGAGGCTCTCTACAAGATGATTTCTTCTGATTTCGCTGAGTAATCCATCACCAACGAAAAGGCACCGCTTGGCGGTGCCTTTTTTGGTATCTGAGGTAACGATCATGAAAGAAATGCCCGTATCCTATCACCGCATTCTCATGCGTCTGGAGCAGAAAGAGCAGCGTATGCTCCGCCGCTCCTCCCCCGCTCCGCTGGCAGTTCCCATGGAGAAGCTCCGATCCCGCATCCCCTACTCCGTACAGCGCAATCTGGAGCTGGCCTTTGCAAAGGCCTTCTCTCTCCTCTTCAGCCCTGAGGGCAAGCGATTTCTGGAGCACACCTATGCCAAGCGCACGCTGGAAGAAAGCGCTCAGCGCTGGGAGCGCCCCCTCTCCCCCGCCCAGGCACGCAAGGCCCTGTCCCAGCTCAACCGCTCGGCAAGGCTCACCGCGGCGGTGGAGAACACCGCCGCCGGCGTAGAGGGCGCTGTGCTGGGACTTCTGGGGATCGGGCTGCCCGACATTCCCGTACTGCTGGCATGGCTTCTGCGCAGTCTGTATCAGAATGCCACCCGATACGGCATTCCCTGCAACTCCCCCGCCGAACAGGTCTATCTCCTGCTTCTGCTGCAGGGGGCACTGACCGATGGTGACACCCGCCGCGCCCTCAGCCAGCGGGCCGATCGGCTGGGCCGGGCTCTGGATCACGGCTGGCCGGTGGAGTATGATCTGGATGCGGAAACCCGCGCCGCCGCCCTCCTGCTGTCCGACCGTCTGCTGCTGGTCAAGTTTATGCAGGGTCTTCCCATCGTGGGCGTCGTGGGCGGGGTTTCCAATCTGTCCCTGAGCGGCGCCGTCAGCCGCTACGGCAGCATTAAGTATAAAAAGCGTTTTCTGGAACGGAAGGTGCGTGGGTTATAAATGACATTTGACGAACTCAAAGACAAAGCCCACTCTCTCCCCCTCAAGCCGGGCGTCTATATCATGCAGGACGCCAAAAACAATGTCATCTATGTGGGTAAGGCCAAGGCACTGAAAAACCGGGTCAGCCAGTATTTTCAGGACTCCGCCGCCCACACCGAAAAGACCCGGGCTATGGTGTCCCAGATCGACCACTTCGATGTCATCATCGCCGACAGCGAATTCGAAGCGCTGGTGCTGGAGTGTTCCCTCATCAAGCGCCACCAGCCCCGGTATAACATTCTGCTGAAGGACGGCAAGGGTTATCCCTACATCCGGGTCAGCAAAGACGAATATCCCCGCTTCTCCCTCACCGGCAAGGTGGCTGAGGACGGCGCCCGGTACTTCGGCCCCTACGCCAGCCGCAGCAGCACTCAGGACATCATCGACGCCCTGCAAAACGCACTGCATCTCCCCTCCTGCAACCGGAAATTCCCCCGGGACATCGGTAAGGAGCGCCCCTGTCTGAACTTCCACATGGGCAAGTGCGACGGCTACTGCCGCTCCCTCGACCTCAAGCCCCAGCACGACGAAGCTGTTTCTCAGGCCCTGCGCCTGCTGGAGGGACGCCTTCAGGATGTTCTCACCGATCTCACCGCAGAGATGGAGCTGTGTGCCGAGGAACTGCGCTTTGAGCAGGCCGCCCAGATCCGGGACCGTCTGCGGGCCATCGAGCTGCTGAGCAAGCGCCAGAAAGTCGTGGCAGGTTCACTGGCCGACACCGATGTCACCGGCTTTTTCCGCGGCCCTGCCAAGAGCTGCTTCGTGGTGCTGCACTATCTGGACGGCGATCTCACCGCCAAGGACTTTGATCTCATTCCCACCCCCATGGAGGAGGACGACGCAAGCGTCCTGTCCTCCCTGCTGCGGGAGTACTATGTGGATCGTCCCCGGCTGCCCAGGCAGATCCTCCTCCCCTGCGAACTGCCCGACCAGATCCCGCTGGAGCGGCTGCTCAGCCAGCAGATGGGGCGCCGCATTGAGCTGACCACCCCTCAGCGGGGCGCCAAGATGGATCTCATCCGTCTGGCTAACCAGAATGCCCGGGAGGAAGTGGAGCGCGCCACCAGCCGCGAAGAGCGCCAGAACAAGCTGTTGGAAACGCTGGGCCACATGCTGGGCCTTGAGAGCCCTCCCAAGCGTATGGAGTCCTACGACATCTCCAACACCGGTGCCAGCGACATCGTGGCCTCTATGGTGGTCTATGTGGACGGACGGCCTTTGAAGCGGGACTACCGCCGCTTCAAGCTCAAAGACATGACCGGCCCCGACGACTACGCCTCCATGGAGCAGGTTCTCTCCCGCCGTTTCCGCCGCTATCTGGATGGGGACGAAAAGTTTGCCGACAAGCCCGATCTGCTCCTGATCGACGGCGGTCTGGAACATGTCAGGGTGGCCAAACGGGTTCTGGACTGTCTTAATCTGGATATTCCCGCCTTCGGCATGGTCAAGGACGACCGCCACCGTACCCGCGCCCTCATCCACCCCGACGGCCGTGAGATCGGCATTCAGCAGGTCCCCGCTGTCTTTGCCCTCATCGGTCAGATTCAGGAGGAAACCCATCGCTTTGCCATCGAATATCACCGCCAGCTGCAGTCCGGCCATGTGAAGACCTCCACCCTCGACCAGATCCCGGGTGTGGGCCCCAAGCGCCGTGCCGATCTGCTCAAGGCGTTCAAAACCATCAGGGCCATCTCCGCCACTCCTCTGGAGGAGCTGGAAAAGGTGGTTCCCAAAAACACCGCCCAGGCGGTCTATCACCATTTTCGCAAAGGGGAGGAAGGCAAATGAACTGTCCGCTTTGTCAACAAGACATGGAACATGGCTTCGTTCAGGTCGGCTCCCGCGCCGTTTGGGTGCGCAAAAAGCATCTGGTCAGCCTGCTGCCCAAAAAGGGCGAAGTTGAACTTTGCCGCAATTTGATGGGCTATGCCACTGTCCCCGCTTATATCTGTAAATCCTGCAAGCAGGTTCTCATGGATTATTCCGAGACAGAACCGATTGACTAACCAGACAAAGGAGATATCTGCCATGCGCGTTGTCGCCGGATCGGCCAGAGGCCGCCGCTTAAAAGAGCTTCAGGGTATGGACACCCGCCCCACCACCGACAAGGTGAAGGAGTCCCTTTACAATATCATCCAGTTTGAGATTCCTGACCGAAAAGTTCTCGATCTCTTCGGCGGAACCGGCCAGTTGGGCATCGAGGCCCTCTCCCGCGGCGCCCGCCACTGCACCTTTGTGGAAATGCGCCGGGATGCCCTCACTGTGCTGAAGGATAATCTGAAAGTGACGAACCTGCAGGACAGCGCCCGGGTCGTCCCTGGCGACTCCATTGCTTTTCTGGCCTCCTGCCGGGAGCAGTTTGATGTCATTCTACTCGATCCCCCCTACCACACCGACCTGATGGACAGAGCCATTGAGTCCATTCTCAGATTTGACATTCTTGCCGAACATGGTATAATGGTGTGTGAAACTGCTGCTGATCGTGAGCTTCCCGACCTCCCTGAGGAGCTGTTTGAGCCCGGTCGCAGCTACCGCTACGGTCAGATCAAGCTGAGCATCTTCCGCCGTAAGGGAAAGGAACGAAAGGTATGAGCATTGCCATTTATCCCGGCAGCTTCGACCCGGTGACTTTGGGTCATCTGAATATCATCAAGCGCGCCAGCGCCTGTTTTGATAGGGTCATCGTCTGCACCATGGTCAACTCCAAAAAGTCCGGCATGTTTACCCCTGAGGAGCGTCTGGACATGCTCCGCCGCACCACCGCCCGCTTCCCCAATGTGGAGGTAGACTCCTCCAATGAGCTGCTGGCCAATTACGCCAAGCGCAAGGGGGCCACGGTTCTGGTCAAGGGTCTGCGCGCCGTGTCTGACTTCGAGTCCGAGGTTCAGATGGCCATCATCAACAACAAGCTCAATCCCCATCTGGAGACGGTTTTTCTCCCCTCCAGCCCAAAATATACCTATCTCAGCTCTACCATCGTCAAGGAAATGGCCCGCTATGGCTGTAATCTGGCGGACTTTATCCCCAGAGAGATCATTGACGAGGTCAATCAGCGCATGAATGAATTAGAAAGAAAGGAAGGATGATCCCATGGCAAGTGGTGTTGAAGAATTACTGGACATGCTCTTCGAGATGATCGACGAAGCCAAGAACGCCGCCTTCACCAGCGACAAGTGCGTCATCGAGCGTGACCGGGCCCTGGATCTCATCGACGATATCCGCAGCCAGTTCCCCATTGAGCTGGCCGAGGCTCAGAAAATCATGGCCAACCGCAACGAACTGCTGGCCAGTGCCAAGCGCGAGGCAGAGTCCATTCGCAAGTCTGCCGAGGACAAGGCCCGCCAGCTGCTGGCTGAGGATGTCATCGCTCTGCAGGGCAAGCAGCAGGCCGCTGAGATCATGCGCACCGCCGAGGAGCGCAGCCGTGAACTCAAGCGCGCCGCCAACGAGTACTGCGAGGACGCTCTGCGCCGCACCGAGGAAGCCGTCGCCGAGGCTTTTGAGGAGATCAAGCAGTCCCGCGCCCGCTTCCGCGCCGCCGCAGGCGCCGCCCCTCAGCAGACCACCGGCAGCCGTCCCATCTACGACGCAGCCGCCGACGAGGACTGACAGAAAACGAAAAATCCTCCCTTACGGGAGGATTTTTTTATTTCCTTTCAAATGTCTTTTCACCAGAAACGAGTTCCAGTTCTTCCACCTGTTTGTTGCGGATCTTAATACGCTGCAAGGACTCCATAAAGGAAACAAGAAAGTCGATGCGTTCCCCGGTTCCCTGAAATTCTGCCAGCACATCGCCGTTCTCCAGATTCATGCACCAGCCTGTCAGCCCAAGGCGCTTGGCCAGCTCACAGACTTCCAGTCGAAAACCGACCTTCTGCACCCGGCCGGAAAATCGGATCCGCCGGCGGCACACAGAGGCAGCAGGAAAGTCCGGCAGTACGGCACACTCCGCCTGACGGATCACATAGTTATCCCGAATCTGCTTCAATCGCATTTTTATGTTCAAACTTCTCGCCCCCGCATACGATTTCCTCCATTATACTACGCTGATCTTCTATCTTCAAGAAATCCCGCTCGACATCTTCCGCACTATATTCCAGATATAATTCTCCCGCGCAATCCATATACTTAACAGCGCAGTAACATCACATGACGGAGGAACGAGTATGAATGAAGTCAAGTTCTTTATTTGCCGACATTGCGGCAACATGGTCGAATTGATTGATGATCACGCAGTTCCGGTAAACTGCTGCGGAACCGCAATGGAGCGTCTGCAGCCAAATTCTACCGAAGCCAGCCGCGAAAAGCACATTCCGGTCATCCACTGTCTGAACGGAATGCTTACCGTTTGTATTGGCGCACAGCCTCATCCCATGGTTCCTGAACATTATATTCAGTGGATCTATGTGCAGACAGAAAATGGTGGCATGCGGCACAACCTGAAGCCGGGAGATGATCCCAAGACGGCCTTTTGCCTGTGCAACGATCCCGTAATTGCTGTATACGCCTATTGTAACATTCACGGCCTTTGGATGACCAAAATCTAAACAAAAAAGAAACAGGACAGTCTTTTGACTGTCCTGTTCTTCGTGTCAGCATTACCTATTTTCCCGGTCCGTCTCCAGACAAGTATTTTCGGCAGAAGCGAGCTTAACTTCCGTGTTCGGAATGGGAACGGGTGGACCCTCGCTCTAATCAACACTGACTATTGGTGACCCGTACGGGAATCG
>JAZQVX010000234.1:0-3162 GCA_045632045.1 Lawsonibacter sp. | reverse complement strand
CTCGGTGCCGGGCTTGCAGAAGAACTCCAGCTCCATCTGCTCGAACTCGCGGGTACGGAAGGTGAAGTTACCGGGGGTGATCTCGTTACGGAAGGACTTACCGACCTGGCAGACGCCGAAGGGCAGCTTGCGGCGGGTGGTACGCTGGACATTCTGGAAGTTGACGAAGATGCCCTGAGCGGTCTCGGGACGCAGGTAAACGGTGTTCTTGGCGTCCTCGGTGACACCCTGGAAGGTCTTGAACATCAGGTTGAACTGACGGATGTCGGTCCAGTTGTGCTTGCCGCAGGTGGGGCAGGCGATGTTGTGCTCCTCGACGAAGGCCTTCATGTCAGCCTGGGACATGGCGTCGACGCTGTGACCCAGATCGAAGTTGTTCTCGTGGCACCAGTCCTCGATGACCTTATCGGCGCGGAAGCGCTCCTTGCACTCCTTGCAGTCCATCAGAGGATCGGAGAAGCCGCCGACATGGCCGGAAGCCACCCAAACCTGGGGGTTCATCAGGATGGCGGCGTCCAGACCCACATTGTAGGGGTTCTCCTGGGCGAACTTCTTCCACCAAGCGCGCTTGACATTGTTCTTCAGCTCAACACCCAGAGGGCCGTAGTCCCAGGTGTTGGCCAGGCCGCCGTAGATCTCGGAGCCGGAGAAGACGAAGCCGCGGCCCTTACACAGAGCGACGACTTTTTCCATGGTCTTTTCGGTGTTCTTCATGTTTTTGCACTCCTTTTTTGAATTTTGTGTTTACCCTCTTGTAGGGGGCGGCCTCTGTGCCGCCCCGGTCGTATGCGGGCCGGCACGGAGACCGGCCCCTACAAACAGGGATGATGTTTTGGCTTAGAAACGAATTCACGCTATAAATAAAAATCGCCCCAAGCCTTGTTAGGGCTCAGGGCGAATAATGACTCATTATCCGCGGTTCCACCTGAATTCGTATCTGGCTGATACGCACTCTGTCCCGATAACGGTGGGTATCCGGCGGGCCATTTCCTGCCCGCGGCGACTGACGGTGCCTTCCCGGCGCGCTTGGGGAGGATTCTCACCGGCCATCCTCTCTCTGAAACCCAGCCTTCGCGGTACTGTTCCGTGTCATTGCCATCGATTCGAATTTAGCATAGAAATCAAGGGATGTCAAGGGAAATTGGGGGGATTTTATATGGGTTTTTAACCCCCTCCGTCACGGCTTACGCCGTCCCACCTCCCCCGCAAGGGGGGAGGCAGGTTATGCGCGCACGAACAGGGACAAAATCTTGGCTCCCCCCTTGCGGGGGAGCTGTCGAGCGGTAGCGAGACTGAGGGGGTAATATCTTTTCAAATCCCTTTTCCTGTGCTATACTAACCAAAACACCAACAAACCGAAAGGAAATGTCCATGAAACGCTTCTTTCGTTCTTTTTACTGGCGGGCCTTCGCTCTGACGGGGCTGGGAATCTGTGTGGGTGTGCTGACCCTGCTGCTGTCGGCGGTGGCATATCCGGCGGTGGACGGCATCGTCCTGTTCAGAACCTACCTGACCCAGAATCCCTATATCATCCCTGTCAACTGCCTCATCCCCCTGCTGCTCATCTGGACGGGGTACTTCCTCACCCGCCGGGGCTGGGCGGCCTATCTGATCTGCGCCCTCCCCTGCATGGCGGTGAGCGTGGTCAACTACTTCAAAATCAGTCTGCGCTCCGATCCCCTGCTGTGTTCCGACATCCTGCTTGTCAGCGAGGCGGGGGGCATCGTGGGAGGCTATACGCTGGAGCTGTCCAACTGGCTGCTGCTCAGCTTCGGCTGTGTGGCGGCGGGGCTGATTTTCGCCCTGCTCTTCATCCCCAAGGTGAAGATGGACTGGCCCGAGCGCTCCTTCGGCTTTCTCACCGGCTGCGCCCTGCTGCTGGTCAGCGTGACGGGCATTTACCTCAGCCACGACTTTGAGAGCAAAATGGTCAACAACTCCGCCATCAACCAGTGGTCGGATGTGGAGGTCTTTGTTTCCCGGGGAACGCTGTACTCCTTCCTGAACAGCGCCCGGGACATGTTCCCCGAGCCCCCCGCGGGGTATGACCCCTCCGCCGCCAGGCTGGTGCTGGACGCCTTTGAGGATGCCGACATCCCCGAGGAGCAGAAAGTTTCCGTCATGGGCATCATGCTGGAGGCCTTTGTGGATCTCACCGACTTCCCGGTGCTGGGCGAGATGGAGGGGGTCCGGCAGGTCTATGAGCGCTGGCACGAGCTGGAGAAAAATGCCGTCAGCGGAAATCTGCTGACCAACATCTTCGCCGGAGGCACCGTGGACAGCGAGTGGGGTTTTCTTACCGGCTACTCCGCCCATGAGGACTTCCGCTCCCCCACCGACTCCTTCGTGTGGTACTTCGCCCGGCAGGGGTATCAGACCCTCTATGACCACCCCGGTCACGGCTGGTTCTATAACCGCCAGAATGTGAACGGCTATCTGGGCTTTGAGGGCCAGCGCTTCACCGAAAATTACTACGGCGCCCTCGTTGACCCCACCGCCGCCATCTGGAACTCCGACCACATCCTCTTCCCCGAGCTGGCTGCCCAGCTGGAGGAGCGCGCCCAGAGCGGCCCCGTGTTCTCCTTCTCCGTGTCCTATCAGAACCACGGCCCCTATGAGAGCGGCGGCTTTGACGGCACCCCCTGGGTCACGGGACTGGACGAGGAGAGCGGCTATATTTTCAACAATTATCTCCGGGGTGTGGACAAAACCCTCACCGCCCTCACCGGGATGGTGGAGGAACTGGAGCAGTCCGAAGAGCCGGTGGTGCTGGTTCTCTTTGGCGACCACAAGCCCTGGGCGGGCAACGGCAACAGCGCCTACCAGGCCGCCGGGGTGTCCTTTGAGATGGATTCTCTGGCCGGTTTTGAGAATTATTACGGCACGCCCTACCTCATTTGGGCCAATTCCGCCGCGAAGGAGGCACTCGGACGGGATTTCGTCGGATACGGCGGGGATTTCTCCCCCTGCTTCCTCATGGCGGAGGTCTTTGACGCCTGCGGCTGGGAGGGCAGCGGATTTATGCAGCTCCAGCGGCGAATCCGGGAGATCACCCCCCTGCTCCATGTGCAGGGACTGTATCTGGACGGCGGACAGCTCACCGATACACTTTCCACAATCGACCAGGAAACTGTGGACGCCTATCGCTGGGCGGAGTATTAT
>JAZQVX010000233.1:0-3460 GCA_045632045.1 Lawsonibacter sp. | reverse complement strand
TCGCAGATGTTCTCGGCGGTGGTGCCCATGTGATAGTTGTTGTAAGCGTCCCACAGGCCGTCCTTGATCATGGTGTCGACCATCTTGTTGTCGCCCATGCGAGCGCCCCAGCGGGCAGCGGGGATGGCGTAGGGAGCGGAGGACATGTTCTCGGTACCACCGGCAACGATGACATCGGCATCGCCGGCCAGGATGGCGCGGGCGCCCTCGATGACGGACTTCATGCCGGAGCCGCAGACCATGCCGACGGTGTAGGCGGGAACCTCAAAGGGCAGACCGGCCTTGACACCGACCTGACGGGCAACATTCTGGCCCTGAGCGGCGGTCAGGATGGAACCGAACATCAGCTCGTCGACCTGCTCGGCCTTCAGACCGGAACGGGACAGAGCCTCCTTGACGACGATGGCGCCCAGATCGGCAGCGGCGACATCCTTCAGAGAACCGCCGAAAGAACCAACGGCGGTACGGCAGCAGTTAACAACATAGACTTCCTTCATGGTGTATAACCTCCTGAAAAATATGGTGGCGCAAAAATGCGCAGTTCGCTAAGTATGCTTATGTGTTGATTATAACGAAGGAATATGGAAATTGCAACAAACTTTTTTGTTATGGTTACTATAAGATATGAAAATGTCAATCTTAGGCAACTATTTGCTCAGAATGTTTCAAATCCCATCAAATTCCAACAACTTCCACTCACTTCCGGGCCGGACTTCTGTCGTCCATGTGAGAAACAATCACCGCGCAGGCGGCGTCGCCGGTGATATTGACCACGGTGCGGCCCATATCAAACAGTCGGTCGATGCCTGCCACCAGAGCGATGCCCTCCACGGGGATGTTGACGCTCTGCAGCACCATGGCCAGCATGACCATGCCGGCGCCGGGGACACCGGCGGTGCCGATGGAGGCCAGAGTTGCGGTGAGGACGATGGTCAGCATCTGGCTGACGGTCAGCTCGATGCCGAAGCAGGTGGCAATAAACACGGCGCACACGTCCTGATAGATGGCGGTACCGTCCATGTTGATGGTGGCGCCCAGAGGCAACACGAAGGAGGTCACTTCACGGCGGGCACCCAGCTTCTGGGAGCACTCCATGGTCAGGGGCAGAGTGCCCACGGAGGAGGCAGAGGAGAAGGCCATGATCATAGCGGGAGCCATACCCTTAAAGAACGCGCCGGGGGACACGCCGCCCAGAGCCTTCACGGTGGCGGAGTAGACCACCAGGGCGTGGAGGGCATAGCCCACATAGGCCACCAGCAGGACCATAAACAGATCACCCAGAATGGAGGGGCCGTTTTCACACACCACGGGGCAGATCAGACAGGCCACGCCAATGGGAGAGAGCTTGATGATGAGATCCATGATCTTCAGGAACACTTCGTTGAAGCTCTCCACCACCTGACCGGCCAGCTTTCCCTTCTCCCCTGCCAGCAGAATGCCAAAGCCCATGAGGATGGAGATCACGATGACCTGAAGCATGGTGGCATTGGCCAGAGGGGTGATGGGGTTGGAGGGGAAGATGGCCACGATGGTGTCCATCAGACTCTGTCCGGCGGGAGGCTCATAGCTCAGACCGGCGGTGGACAGGGTCTGGAACAGTCCGGCCATGCGGGCGACGCTGGACAGGATCAGAGCCAGCAGCACCGCGAAGGCGGTGGTACACATATAATAAACCACCGTCTTGATGCCCACGCTGCCCACTTTCCGCACATCCTCCATGGAGATCACACCGGAGGCGATGGAGAACAGCACGATGGGGACGACCACGAACTTCAGCAGATTCAGGAAGATCGTGCCGAAGGGCTTGATGTAGTTCTTCGCGATGGCCAGACCGGTCAGCTCCCCGATCTGAACAGGGATCAGGATCAGGCCGGCGGCGATACCCACCACAAGACCCGCGAAGATCCACACGGCCAGGGGCATTTGTTTCTTTTTCATAGTTTTTCCTCCTTTTTCCAGTTCCGTTTTGGATGGTTTTATTATACTATATTCCACTTTTCTCCGCAAGATACAAAAATTCTTCCCTCGCCCCTCTTCGACCGTTTATTTCCCAGAATATGGTAAAATCAAAGCAGACATCAACAACTGACAAAACAGGGGGTTTTTCTATGGGGCTGCTGCGCAAAAAGGGAATATTCGACGGCGGGCGGGTGCTGTTTCTCCCGGTGGAGGCCATTTCTCCCAACCCGGAGCAGCCCCGGCGGCACTTTGAAACGGCGCAGCTGGAGGAACTTGCCGCATCCATCCGGGAATTGGGGGTACTGCAGCCCCTGTCCGTCCGTCGACAGAACGGAACATGGGAGCTGATCGCCGGGGAGCGGCGGCTCCGGGCGGCAAAGCTGGCGGGGCTGGAGGTGGTGCCCTGCCTGTCGGTGGCGGCAGATGAGCAGACCTCCGCCCTGCTGGCGCTGGTGGAGAACCTCCAGCGGCGGGATCTGGACTTCCGGGAGGAGGCGCTGGCCCTGCGCAGACTCATGGAGGAGTTCGGTCTGACTCAGGAGGAGTGCGCCGCCCGCATCGGGAAAAGCCAGTCCGCCGTGGCCAATAAACTGCGTATTTTGCGGCTTTCTGAGGATATTTTGGAACTTTTACAGGTAAATCACGCCACAGAGCGCCATGCCAGAGCCCTTCTCCCCCTCGAGGACCCGGAGCTGCAGCGCAAGGCGGCGGGGCAGGTGGTGAAGCTGGGGCTGACGGTGGCTCAGACCGAGGCGCTGGTGGACAGGCTCCTGAACGAAAGCCCCAAAAGGCGGAAGCCTACCTTTATTATAAAGGATGTGCGGCTGTTTCTGAACACCATCAGCCGGGGGATGGATCTCATGCGCTCGGCTGGGGTGGATGCCCGGTGTCAGCGGGAGGAGTCCGAAGGAGAGATCTGTCTGACCATTCGCATCCCCAAGACCGTAAAGTAATATACCTTTTCACCCACCTTTCGTCCCACGGAGGGTGGGTATTGTTTCACATGAAACATCGTCGATGCAAAGTCCGCTCTATTCGCAACGCCCGGGACGGGCATTGCTCATCCGCTCCCTTGCATCTCCTCTCCAACCCAAACCCACTTCGTTGGGCTTTGGGTTGGTTTTGCGCCTTACGGCGCTCGTTTCCTCTTCACCCCCCGCTTCACTGGGCTTTGGGTCGGGTTGCGCCTTACGGCGCTTATTTACTCTCCACCTCATACCTGCTTCGCTGGGCTTTGGGTTGGTTTGCGTCTGCGGGCGGTAAGGGGATGTTTCGCCCCCGGGCGAGGTACTTTTCAGGGATGAAAAGTACCCAAAATCCCCGGCCCTGCGGGCCCGGACCCGGAGCGTTCTATATGCCGGATATACCAGACTCGTTCGGCGCGGGCAAAGACAGGGATATGCCTTCTTCCCCCGCCCGCTGCCGCTCTGCGTACTTCTTACGAATACTCTGCCAAGTTTGTCGCGATCGCGTCTCTGTATTCAGAAGCGGAGTGCGTTCT
>JAZQVX010000232.1:0-3238 GCA_045632045.1 Lawsonibacter sp. | reverse complement strand
ACCTTGACCTCCTCAGCCTCGAAGCTGGGGTTCATGGTCTTATAGGGGTTCTCCCAGTCGGCCAGAACGCCGATGCGCTTGAAGCCGTTGCGCTGGATGTCGATGTACTTATCGGCATAGGCGTGGCAGGCGGAGCGGAACTCGGGGATGGACATCTGCTTGTGGTTGAGCTTCTGCTCCTTGATGATGGCAGACTCGATGGGCATGCCGTGGTTATCCCAGCCGGGGATGAAGGGGGTGTAGTAACCGCGCATGGCGTGGGAACGGACGATGAAATCCTTCAGAGAGCGGTTCAGGGCGTGGCCCATGTGGGGGGAACCGTTGGAGAAGGGAGGGCCGTCATGCAGAGAGAACAGGGGCTTGCCCTCGTTCTTCTTCAGCAGCTCGTGATACAGGTCCATGTTGTTCCAGTTCTCCAGCATACCGGGCTCGCGGTTGGGCAGGCCGGCACGCATGGGGAAGTCGGTCTTGGGGAGATTGATGGTCTTGTTGAAATCCATGACTCGTTTTCCTCCATTATTATAAATTGATTTTTCTTGAAACTTTTGTAGGGGCGCACAGTGTGCGCCCGAGCCCTCTCAGTCAGCTTCGCTGACAGCTCTCCCAGAGGGAGAGCCAAGGAGTCACACAAAACTTGCCTCTCCCTTTGGGAGAGGTGGATCGCCGCAGGCGAAACGGAGGGGGTAGTCGGGTGCAGCCTTTGTACCGCCCCGGTGCGGATGCGGGCTGTAGGGGCCGATGCCCCCATCGGCCCGAGGCAAATTTTTGTACCCCGGACGCGGGCGGGTGAGGACACCCGCCCCTACGGAATGATCTGTGCATAGACCAAAGGGGTTAAAAAACAAAAAAGCACCCTGCCTCCAAATTAAGAGACAAAGTGCAAACACTCTGCGGTACCACTCTTATTGCCGGCAGAAATGCCGACCACTCAAGGTTCGCCGGGTAACGGTGGCGTGCCGGAGGTGCTTACTGTGATTTCAGCCCTCTGCTCCGAGGTGATATTCGCCGTCCCCTCCCGTCCGCCTTGCACCAGAATGGCGGCTCTCTGAGCGTATCGGGGCGCGGTTACTTGTCCTCATCTGCGCTTTTATGCATTATCCTTTCCTATATTATCCGTTTCGGATGACCTTGTCAAGGAGGAATCTCCCCAAAAATATATTAAGTTTGGGTTAAATTCACATTTTATCCATTTATTTTTCCGAATCCCTATGATATACTTTCTCTGATTATGTCTACCGGCTTCGAAAGGAGTTTTCATCATGCCCTATGCTTTTGATGTTTTAGTGGTGGGTGCGGGCTATGCCGGTGCGGTTGCCGCCCGGGCCCTTGCCGAAAAGGGCAAGCAGGTCTATGTGTTGGAGCGCCGCGGCCACATCGGCGGCAACGCCTATGACTGCGTGGACGAGCACGGCGTGCTCATCCATCAGTACGGCCCCCACATTTTCCATACCAACAACAAGGAAGTTTTTGACTGGCTCTCCCGCTTCACCCAGTGGAGAGACTATCAGCATAAAGTCATCGCCAACATCCCCAACGGGGAGGGCCGCATGACCTACCCCGTCCCCTTCAACCTGACCTCCCTTGAAACCGCCTTCGGTCTTGAGGAGGGCAAGCGGCTGGGGGATAAGCTCATCGCCGCCTACGGCGCGGAGAAGAAGGTCACCATTCTGGAACTGCGCCAGAACGCCGACCCCGAAATTGCCGCTCTGGCCGACTATGTCTACGAGCATGTCTTTGTCCACTACACCATGAAGCAGTGGGGCCAGAAGCCCGAGGAGATCGACCCCAACACCACCGCCCGGGTGCCCATTTTCCTGTCCCGGGACGAGCGCTATTTTCAGGATACTTATCAGGGGATGCCCGCCGAGAGCTATACCGACATGTTCTTCCGGATGCTGACCCACCCCAACATCACCGTGGAGCTGGGGGTCAACGCCCTGAACTTCCTCGACCTGTCCGGGGATCAGATCCTGCTGGGGGGCGAGGTCTTTGAGGGGGATGTCATCTACACCGGTCAGGCCGACGAGCTGTTCGACTTCAGGTTCGGCCCCCTGCCTTACCGCACCCTGAAGTTCCAGTTTGAAACTCTCATGCAGGACGACTTCCAGAACGGCTACGGCACCGTCAACTACACCGTGGACGAGGACTATACCCGCATCACCGAGTTCAAGCACCTCACCGGTCAGCACATCCCCGGTGTCACCACCATTGTGAAGGAATATTCTCTGCCCTACGGAAATCTCCCCAACCAGACCCCCTATTACGCCATCATCAACCCCGAGAACAACGCTTTGTACGAGCAGTACAAGGCTCTGGCCGCCAAGCACCCTAAGCTGCACCTGCTGGGCCGCCTTGCCGAGTATAAATATTACAATATGGACGCCATCGCCGCCCGGGCATTGGAGCTGGCTGAGAAGCTGTGACCAATCCCGTAGGGGAGGGGCTTGCCCCTCCCGGATCAATTGACATAAGCCCCTCCGTAGGGGCCGGTCTCCGTGCCGGCCCGGTTCGAGTACCTGCCCGTTTCGCGCCCCGTAAAGGCGGGGCGGCGCAGAGGCCGCCCCCACGGGCCGATGAGGACATCGGCCCCTACAAACTATCTCAATCAGGAGAACCCAATATGACTCAGGAAAAACTCATCACCTTCGCCGTGCCCTGCTATAACTCCGCGGCCTACATGGATCACTGCGTGGAGACGCTCCTGCAGGGCGGCGACGACATCGAGATCATTCTGGTGGACGACGGCTCCACCAAAGACGACACCCCCGCCATCTGCGACCGCTACGCCGCCCAGTACCCCGACATCGTCCGCGCCATCCACCAGCCCAACGGCGGTCACGGCGAGGGCGTCAATCAGGGCATCCGCAACGCCCGGGGTATGTACTATAAAGTGGTGGACTCCGACGACTGGGTGGATGTCCCCGCCCTGCACAAGGCGCTGGACCAGCTGCGCCGCTTTGTCCGGGAGGGCAACCCCATCGACATGCTCATTTGCAACTATGTCTATGAGCATGTGGAGGACAACACCCAGCGGGTCATGCACTACCGCAATGTGTTCCCCGCCGGCAAGGTCTTCAACTGGGATCAGATCAGCCGCTTCCGCCCCTCTCAGTACCTGCTGATGCACTCGGTCATCTACCGCACCCAGCTGCTGCGGGACTGCCAGCTGGAGCTGCCCAAGCACACCTTCTATGTGGACAACATCTTCGTCTACCAGCCCCTGCCCCATGTCCGGAGC
>JAZQVX010000231.1:0-3505 GCA_045632045.1 Lawsonibacter sp. | reverse complement strand
GAAAAATTTGCCCGACTGGGTATTGACAACGCCCCCGGTCAGGAGGCCCTGCAGAAATCTCAGGTATTAGAGCTGCGCGGCGAAAAGCTGGACGGCCCCGCCGTGGATTTCTCTCACGGCGATGTGGATGCCCATCTCCCCCCCCCCGGCAGTTTCGAGGTCTTTGCCGCCGGCGTGGAAGAGGGCGGCGCACAGGCCTACACCCCCTATCGCGGCCGTGCCGCTATTCTGGAGCATGTTGCCGCCAAGCTCTCCGCTTTCAGCGGCTCCAGGATCGACCCCGCCTGCAACCTGATCCTCACTCCCGGCACTCAGGGCGCACTGTTTCTTGCCATGGGCGCCAACATCGTCCCCGGCGACAAGGTGGCCATCGTGGAGCCCGACTACTTCGCCAACCGCAAGATGGTGGAATTCTTCGGCGGCGAGATGATCCCCGTCCCCATGCACTACGAAACCGCCACCCATGGCTCCGGCATTGATCTGGATGTGCTGAAGCAGGCCTTCGAGGCAGGCGCAAAGCTCTTCCTCTTCTCCAACCCCAACAACCCCGTTGGCTGCATCTACTCCCCCGAGGAGATCCACTCCATCGCCGCCATGGCCAGGGAGTATGGCGCCACCCTGCTGGTGGACGAACTCTACTCCCGTCAGGTCTATCCCGGCACCGAGTACACCCACCTGTGCGCCTTGGAGGAGATCCCCGACAATCTGATCACCATCATCGGCCCCTCCAAGACCGAATCTCTGAGCGGCTATCGTCTGGGCGTGGCCTACGGCACCGCTGAAATCATTCAGCGCATGGAGAAGCTGCAGGCCATTATGTCCCTGCGCTGCAGCGGCTATAATCAGGCCGTCTTCCAGACCTGGTTCAACGAGCCAGAAGGCTGGATGGAGGAGCGCGTGGCCGCTCACCGGGAGATCCGCGATGCCATCATGGCCAAACTGGAGGGTGTCCCCGGCGTCTTCGCCCGCCCCACTCAGGGCGGCAGCTATCTGTTCGTCACCATCCCCGAGCTGGATGTGACCCTGCATCAGTTCATCCGAATCCTGCGCGAGATGGCCAATGTCATCGTCACCCCCGGCACCGAGTTCGGTCCCCAGTTTATCCATCAGTTCCGCATCAACTTCTCCCAGGACAAGGAGAAGGCCGTGGCCGCCATCGAGCGCTTCCTCGTCATTCTGGAGCGCTACAGAAAGCAGTAATATAAGAGGTGCATTGATATGAAAGAAGCCAATCCCATTCCTCAGGGCATGTATGTCCCCGCCAACCGTTTTGAAAATCTGATCTTCACCGCCGGTATGACCCCCCGTCTGAACGGCGTACTCATTAAGACCGGCAAGATCGCCATCGCCGATCCCATCGAGGACTACCGTGAGGCCGTCCGTCAGGCCGCCAAAAACGCTCTAACCGCCGCCCGCAACAAGCTGGAAGAGGGCGAGCACATTGCCCGCATCCTCCTCATCACCGTCTATGTCAACGCCGAGGAGGGTTACTCCACTCAGGCCAAGATCGCCGACCATGCCAGCGAGTATTTCTGCGAGGAGCTGGGTGAGGCCGGCATCGGCAGCCGCGCCGCCGTGGGTGTGGCCTCTCTGCCCGGTAACGCCCCTGTGGAAATTTCCATCATCTGCGCCGTCGGTAAGTGAGTATGAAGGTATTTCTCTGTGAGAGCATCCATCCCAAGGCGCTGGGACTGCTGAAAAGCCGCGCCGAGATCGTAAGTGACTGGAATGAGCTGTCCGGCGTCCACGCCATCATCAACCGCAATCTGAAGCTGCCCCGCGAGGTACTGGAGCAGGCTCCCGAATTGAAGGTCATCGCCGTTCACGGCACCGGCAGCGACGGTATTGATCTGGAATACTGTCACGAACATGACATCACGATCCTCTATGTCCCCTTCCAGAACGCCGATTCCGTGGCCGAGCTGATCGTCACCCTGACACTGGCTCTGCTGCGCAAGATCCCTCTTGCCGATCGACTGGTGACTTCCGGACAGCTGACCCGGAACGCTCCCCCCGAGCTGTTCGGCAACGAGCTGCGGGGCAAGACCATTGGTCTGATCGGTGTGGGCGACATCGCCCGCCGCATGTCCCGGATCATGATCCACGGCTTTGGCTGCAAGGTCATCGGCTACGATCCCTACTTCCCCACCGAAAAGGCCGCCGAAGTGGGTATCGAGCGCCGGGATACCCCCGAGGAGGTCATGGCTCAGGCCGATGTCATCTCTCTGGGCGTCCACCTCTCCGAGTCCACCGCCAACATGATCAATGCCCAGCGGCTGGCTCTTTGCAAGTCCACCGCCGTGCTGGTCAACGCCTCCCGGGGCGGTGTGGTGGACGAGGAGGCCCTGTATCACGCGCTGAAGAATGGACAGCTGGCCGCTGCGGCCTGTGATGTGTGGCGCAGCGAGCCCCCCACTCTGGACAATCCCCTTGTGGGGCTTCCCAATGTGCTGGCAACTCCCCATCTGGGCGCCAACACCGACGAAGCTCTGGAGCGCGTTGGTGTGCGCATGGTGGAGGAGATCTTCACCGTTCTGGATGGCGGTCAGGCAGAATTTACTTACAGTCTATACGGAACCCGTACCAACTGATGAAAAAACGAGGATGCTCTCTTGAGCATCCTCGTTTTCTTTATTTCTGATTGTTGTCCATCCAGCTGCGGGCGTATTGGGCAATCGCGGGTACCAGTGCCTTGATGTTGGCACCGGTAGTGTTCACACAAAGGTGGTAGCCCTCCTTAGCGCCCCAGCGGGTATCGGAGAACATCTCATAGTACTTGGCACGATCGGCATCCACCCGCTTGATGCGGCGGATCATCTCCCGCTCGGAAAGTTCTTCTCCCTCCGGAGCTCGCTCCATACAGCGTTTGACCTTGGACTCCATACTGGCATGCACAAAGAGGTTGAAGGGATGATACTCCTCCAGAATGGCATTGGCCGCACGGCCGACAATGATACAGTTGCCCTGGGCCGCCAGTTCCCGAAGAATTTTATGCTGCTCCACAAAAAGGTTGGCCGTATTGTTCATCATGGGCCCGGAATAGGAAAATGTCCGACCGAAGTGGATGGGTACCCCCCGGAACATGCCGCCCTCCAGAGCATGGGCAACATATCCCTCGTCCAGCTGGGTTTTCTGGGCAATGGCGGTGACGATCTCGCGGTCATAATAAGCAAAGCCCAATTCATCTGCCAGACGCTTACCGATCTCACGACCGCCGCTGCCAAATTCCCGGCTGACTGTGATGAGGTTCATACACATCCATCCTTCCCACTTCTGATTGGGTTTATTATACTACCGCGCCAACTCATTTGCAATTCCAAACAAAAAAGAAACAGGACAGTCATTTGACTGTCCTGTTCCTCGTGTCAGCATTACCTATTTTCCCGGTCCGTCTCCAGACAAGTATTTTCGGCAGAAGCGAGCTTAACTTCCGTGTTCGGAATGGGAACGGGTGGACCCTCGCTCTAATCAACACTGACTATTTGGTGACCCGTACGGGAATCGA
>JAZQVX010000230.1:0-4511 GCA_045632045.1 Lawsonibacter sp. | reverse complement strand
GCCAGAACCAGAGCCTGAGTTTCGCCGTTTTCGGGATCGATATGCTCCACCATGGGGATGCCAAAGGCGAAGGTCTTGCCGGTGCCGGTGGGAGCCTTGGCGATGACATCCTTCCACTCCATGAAGAAGGGGATGGAGCCGGACTGGACGGGGGTGGCGGTAACATAGCCCTTCTTGTCGATGGCGCGCATCAGTTCTGCGGACAGACCGAGCTGGGCGTATTCTTTGACTTCGTTGACAGTGGTGCCGTTGATTTCCATGTTTGTTGTTTCCTCTCTATATAAAACGGATGATATATGATCCAAGGCCTTCCAAACAAACACGCCCGCCACTCATGGCGGGTCAATCACGCCTTTTCCCGGCGCCGGCCCCGAATCGGGGGAAGCCCAACTGCTTCCATAGGGTGCATTATAGCGGGCTTTGATAGGATTGTCCATCTTTTTTCGCCGGATTCCGTTGAGATGCGGAAAATTTTGAACTTTTACACAGTAGTTGCGAAAACTGTCGAAACTTGGTATGATAGAAATGAACTGAAATGAGGACAAGACCTTCCGGTCGTGACCAGTGAGGAAATGCCATGACAGAACAGATGACCCCCATCCCCGAAGCCGGGAGCGGCCGTCGGGAACAGAAAAAAGAATCTTCGGGCTGGGCCGGACTTGCGGTGGCCTCCATGGTGTGCGCCGTGGCGGCGCTGGGGCTGTCGGCCACAGCCTTATGGATGACCATGCCCAGGCAGGAGGAAGCACCCCCTGCGGCCCCTGAAGCGGAGGAGATCTCCGCCGCCCCCGTGACGGAATATCTGACCTATAAAAACCACCAGCTGCCCATCGAAACCGCTCTGCCGGTGAACGGATGGACTGAGGGTGATTTCTCCCGGGACGAGCAGGGCTGGCTGCGGGGCGGAGATGCCCTGACCGGCGTGGATGTATCCGCCCATCAGGGGGAGATCGACTGGCAGAAGGTGGCCGACTCCGGGGTGGATTTTGCCATCATCCGGGCGGGCTACCGGGGCTACGGTCAGGAGGGCAAACTCCTGCAGGACGAAAACTTTGAACAGAACATCCGGGGGGCGCTGAACGCGGGGCTGGATGTGGGCGTCTATTTCTTCTCCCAGGCCACCAATGTCTGGGAGGTGGAGGAGGAGGCCCAGCAGCTGCTGAAGGCTCTGGAGGGCTATCCCATCACCTATCCCGTGGTATTTGACTGGGAGCGCATCACCCACAGCGCCGCCCGCACCGACGGCATGAAGGGAAAGACCGTCACCCTCATGGCCCAGGCCTTCTGCGGGATGGTGGCGCAGGCGGGATATACCCCCGGCGTCTACTTCAATCAGGACATGGGCTATCTGGAGCTGGATCTGGACCGGCTGAAGGACTGCGTGTTCTGGCTGGCGGAATACGACGATTCCCCCGGGTTTTACTACGACTTTGATCTGTGGCAGTACACCAGCAAGGGTACTGTTCCCGGCATCAGCACCCCGGTGGATATGAATCTCGCCTTCCGGGACTTTGGGGCATCGAAGGAAACAGAAAAAGAGGGCTGACGAAAGTCAGCCCTCTTGGGTTTTTGCGGCATTAAATACTTCCTGCGCCATTTCGATGAATCGCTCGCCGAAGTGGGACAGATAACGGTCGGGACGATAGCCGGCCACCAGATTGCTGGTAGTGGAGGTGTCGGAGATGGGGAAGATGTCCACATCCCGGTTGCCGCCGGTGCCCGAGGGCATGGCCAGCAGGAACAGCTCCGGGCAGATGGTGATGCCGATGCCGGACTGGGCCATGACCAGCGTGGTGACGGTGTTCTCCGTTTCCAGAATCAGCTTGGGGGAGAAGTTGTGGCGGTTGAAGTACTGGTCGACGATGCTGCGGGTGCGGTTGCCCTTTTTGATGAGGATGAAGGGGAGATTTTCAAAGACGGAGATGTCCTCCTCCTGGGCGAATTTGGCACGGACATCCTCGGCCCGGTCGCCGAAGCGCTGCTCGGTGAAGCTCTTGGGCACCACCATGACCAGTCGCTGGGTGGTGAGGGGAACGGTGGTCACGCCGTCCATGATGATGGGCTCAAAGCAGATCATCAGATCGATGCGGCCGTGGTTGAGCTCGTCCTCCAACTGGTTGGAGTTGCCTTCGAACAGGGAGAAGTCCACCAGAGGGAACTCCTCCCGGAAGCGGGGCAGGATCTTGGGCAGCAGAGCCAGACCGCAGGTGTGGGACACGCCCACCCGCAGTACGCCCAGATAGTGCCGGTTGATGTCGCCCACCTTGGCAAGATACTGGCTGTTGAGCTCCAGAATCTGACTGGCGGTGTCCACCAGCAGATTGCCCGCGTAAGTCAGCGCCAGCTTGGGAGAGCGGGTGAACAATTTGACATCCAGTTCCCGTTCCATGTTGCTGATATGGTTGGACAAAGACTGCTGAGAGATGTAAAGACGCTCGGCGGCGCGGGTGATGTTGAGTTCCTCAGCGACCATGAGGAAATATTTTAGATGCAAAAAGTTCAAGAATACACGCCCTTTCACACAAGAGTGCGATAAAATATTGCGAAATATGTAAGGATGTATAAAAATGGAAGATAGACATCGTCAATATTTTGCTGTTGTATAACCATTATACCACAATTGAAAGATTGTGACAACCCCCGACAAAATAATGCTTTCCAACCTGTGCAAAATGTGGCATAATAGAATCAGCCTACTGTGCGGCATTATAACCTATTGCCGTGCGGCGCGCCTCCCGGCAGGGAGGGCGAAAAATGAATGAATCATTTACAGGAAGGATGTAGATTACAATGAAGGGTTTAGTTATTGACGTCGTCAGCGGCGAGATTGCCATTGAGCTGGGCAAGTACATGGAAGTTAAGGTCAGCGAGAAGCTGCCCCCCAGCAAGGCTGAGCTGATCGAGCAGATCGCCGATGTCGATGTTCTGATCATGCGTGTTGACCCCAAGATCGACCGTGAGGTCATCGACGCCGCCAAGGCTCTGAAGGTCATCGGCGTTTGCTCCGTCGGTCTGAACCATGTCGACACCAAGTACTGCGAGGAGAAGGGCATCAAGGTCTTCAACGCTCCCGGCCTGAACGGCAACGCTGTCGCCGAGCTGACCATCTCCAAGATGCTGGACATCTCCCGCGGCACCATGGTCGCCAACCACGATGTTAAGGTTCTGAAGCAGTGGGACAAGTATAAGTTCAACGGCCGTGAGCTGCGCAACAAGACTCTGGGCGTTCTGGGCTTCGGCCGCATCGGCCAGCGCGTCGGTGAGATCGCTCGCGTCTTCGGCATGAAGGTCGTCGCTTATGACCCCTACCTGCCCGCTGAGATCTTCGCCAAGAACGAGGCCACTTCCATGTCCATCGCTGAGGTCTGCGAGGTTGCTGACTTCGTCACCATCCACATGCCTCTGAACGATGAGACCCGCAACCTGTTCAACGCTGACTCCATCGCCAAGATGAAGCCCGACGCCGTTGTTCTGAACATGGCCCGCGGCGGCATCGTCAACGAGAAGGATATGTACGAGGCTCTGGTCGCCGGCAAGATCGGCGGTTACGCCACCGATGTTATGGAGAACGAGGTCGCCGGTGACGGCCTGACCGAGGGCGCCGGTTTCGACTCCCCCCTGTTCGGCTGCGACAACTTCATCGTCTCCCCCCATATCGGCGCTCAGACCGTGGACGCCGCTTACGACATCGGCCAGCACATCATTGCCAAGGTCAAGGAGGCTCTGGCTCTGTAATCAACAGCTGCCGAGTTACGCAACAAACAAACCCCGGATGCGAAAGCATCCGGGGTTTTTGTATTGCATAAAACCGATTCTTGGCTCCCACCTTGCGGGGGAGCTGTCAGCGAAGCTGACTGAGGGGGTAAAACGCGGAGCAGTAAGCAGCAATGCCCCCTCCGACCTCGCTGTGCTCGGCCACCTCCCCCGCAAGGGGGGAGGTTATTTTATTATTCCAAAATAGCGCCCTTGTCGGCGGAGGACACCAGCTTGGCGTAGCGGGCCAGATAGCCGGTCTTGATCTTGGGCACGGGGCAGACCCCCTTGGCGCGGCGCTGGGCCAGAACCTCGTCGGACACCTTCAGCTCGATGGTGTGGGCGGGAATGTTGATGGAAATGATGTCGCCCTCTTCCACCAGACCGATGTTGCCGCCGGAGGCAGCCTCGGGGGAAACATGACCGATGGAAGCGCCGCGGGTGGCGCCGGAGAAGCGGCCGTCGGTGATCAGAGCCACATCCTTGTCCAGACCCATGCCTGCGATGGCGGAGGTGGGGTTGAGCATCTCACGCATGCCGGGGCCGCCCTTGGGGCCCTCGTAGCGGATGACCACCACATCACCGGCCACGATCTTGCCGGCGTAGATGGCCTCAATGGCCTCGTCCTCGGAGTTGAAGACGCGGGCGGGACCCTCATGCTCCAGCATCTCGGGGGCCACGGCGGCCTGCTTGACCACGCAGCCGTCGGGGGCCAGATTGCCCTTCAGAACGGCGATGCCGCCGGTCTTGGAGAAGGG
>JAZQVX010000229.1:0-5323 GCA_045632045.1 Lawsonibacter sp. | reverse complement strand
CCTGACGGTGAATGTGTTTGAGGACATCACCCCCAAGAGCGTCCACTTCATCTTCGACGGCGAGAGCTTCAGCGGCCCGCCCTCCCATTCGGAGGAGATGGAGGACGCACTGAGCGTACTGGCCTTCGAGACGGTGCGGCTCAACGAGGCGCAGGTGCGCTGTGGTCCATGGTGGCCGCCGTAGCCGGGGTCATCTGGCTGTTGGCACAGCTGCGCCGCATGAAGCTGCGCCCCGCGGCAGGGGCGCAGGTATCTCCTCCAACCGTCCCGCTCCCGATCGTCTGGAGTACGCACCCCGCATCCGTCAGAAACTGGGCACCGCCCTGCGGCTGCACTTCTTCCGTCAGCTGGCCGCACGGCTTCCCTTTGCTAAAAAATGATGAAAAAGAACCCCTGCGGCAGCTGCCGCAGGGGTTCTGAACATATTTGAAGTCTTTTTTATCTATTCGCAAAAAGAGTTCGGATGACGGCACAGACCCGCTCCACATCCTCCGCGCTCATTTTGGTATCGCTGGGCAGGCACACGCCCCGGGCAAACAGATCCTCGGAAACGGACTTCTCCCCGGCGGTGACATAGGGGGCGTCGGCAAAGACAGGCTGGGCGTGCATGGGCTTCCACAGGTGGCGGGACTCCATGTTGTGCTCTGCCAGCGCGGCGATGATCTGTCCGGGGGTGACAGGGCAGCCCTCCTCCACCAGCACAGAGGTGAGCCAGCGGTTGGAGGCCGACTGCTCCAGACAGGGCTGAACGATGAGGGGCAGACCTGCCAGAGCGCGGGTATAGCCTTCGCAGATGGCCTGCTTCTGCTCCACCCGCAGTGGCAGCACCTTCATCTGCCCGCGGCCGATACCGGCGCAGATGTTGCTCATACGGTAGTTATAGCCAATCTCGGTATGCTCATACCAGGGCACATTTTCCCGGGCCTGAGTGGCCAGCTTCAGAGCGTGGGCGGCCTCCTCCCCCTGTTTGCACAGGAGCATACCGCCGCCGGAGGTGGTGATGATCTTGTTGCCGTTGAAGGACAGCACGCCGAAGCGGCCGAAGGTGCCGCACATGGTGCCGTTATAGGAGCTGCCCAGTGCCTCGGCGGCATCCTCCACGAGGGTGATGCCGTACTCCTCGCAGATGGCGCAGATCTCCGCCATCCTGGCGGGGTTGCCGTACAGGTGGACCACCACCACGGCCTTGGGCACGCCATACAGCTCGATGGCCCTGCGCAGGGCGGCGGGGTCCATATTCCATGTATCCGCCTCGCTGTCGATAAAGACGGGCTTGCCCCCCGCATAGGTCACGGGGTTGGCGGAGGCCGAGAAGGTCAGATCCTGACAGAACACCAGATCGTCCTTCTTCACCCCCGCGAGGATCATGGACAGATGGAGGGCGGCGGTGCCGCTGCTCAGGGCCACAGTGTGGTCGGCCCCGATGTAGCTCTTCATGGTCTTTTCGAATTCGTTGACATTCTCACCCAGAGGGGCGATCCAGTTTTTCTCAAACGCGTCGTGGACATACTCCAGCTCATAACCCGCGTCGGACATATGGGGACTGGACAAAAAAATACGCTGTGCCATTATGATTCACCTCTGGGATGCCGCTTGCCCCCGCAGGGGCGCAATTTATGGCATTAGTCTATCACATTTTTCCAGACGATTCAAGCGGAGGGATATTTTGTCTGTCCCGCTTTTCAAAGCCGCCGCTTTTTAGTATAATAAAGAAAACATCATAAAAGGAGACGGTTTTATGCCTGACTTCAATCCTTTGGAATACCGCTATCCCTCCCGCCGCAATGTGGTCTACGCCCGCCGGGCCATGGCCTGCACCTCCATCCCTCAGGGCGCCCAGATCGGTCTGGATGTGATGAAGCAGGGCGGCAACGCCGTGGATGCCGCCGTGGCCATGGCAAGCGCCATGCCTCTGCTGGAGCCCACAGGCAACGGTCTGGGCAGCGACTGCTTCGCCCTGGTCTGGATCGAGAAGGATCAGAAGCTGTACGGACTCAATGCCAGCGGCTTCTCCCCCATGGATCTCTCGGCAGAAGTGCTGGCACAGCGGGGCCTGACCGAAATGCCCAGAGCGGGCTGGCTGCCCACCATGGTCCCCGGCGCTCCCGGAGGCTGGGCGGAACTCAACCGCCGCTTCGGCACAAAATCTCTCAAAGAACTCTTTGCTCCCGCCGTGGATTTTGCCCGGAACGGCTGTCCTGTGGCGGTCAATGTCCAGCCCCAGTGGGAAATGGACGCCAAGCGCATCGCAAAGGCCATGGAAACCGATCCCGCCCCCCACGCCTATTGGTGGAAGTCCTTCATGAAGCCCGACGGCACTCCATACAGAGCCGGGGACATCTTCCGCTGGGAGGAGTACGCCCGGACACTGGAGGAACTGGCCGCAACCGACTGCGAGAGCTATTACCGGGGCGCCATCATGGAGAAGATCGTCGCCTTCAGCCGGGAAACAGGCGGTTTCTTCCGGGAGGAGGATTTCACCTCCTATCACCCCCAGTGGGTGGATCCCATCACCGCCGACTATAAGGGCTATACCGTCTGCGAGATCCCGCCCAACGGACACGGACTCACCGTCCTGATGGCGCTGAACATCCTCAAGGGGCTGGAACTGAGCCCTGAGAAGGACTGCGCCGACACCTATCACAAAATTCTGGAGAGCATCAAGCTGGCCTTTGCCGACACCATGGCCTATGTGGCAGACCCCCGGTACATGAAAACCAAGGTCAGCGATATGCTCAGCGAGGAGTACACCGCCAGACGCCGCGCCCTCATCACCGACAAGGCCCTGCTGCCCGAGGCGGGGGATCCCTCCTGCGGCGGCACCATCTATCTGTGTACCGCAGACCCCGAGGGCAACATGGTCTCCTTCATCCAGAGCAACTACACCACCTTCGGCGCCGGCGTGGCCATCCCCGGCACCGGCATCTCCCTGCAGAACCGGGGTGCCAACTTCTCCCTCGATCCCGGCCGGGACAACTATCTGGAGGGGGGCAAGAAGTCCTATCACACCATTATCCCCGGCTTCCTCATGAAGGAGGGTCATCCGGTTGGCCCCTTCGGCGTTATGGGCGCCTTCATGCAGCCTCAGGGGCATGTACTGGTGGCGGTGAACACCATTGACTATCACATGAATCCCCAGACCTGTCTGGATGCCCCCCGCATCCAGTGGATCGGCGGCAAGCGCATCCAGCTGGAGCGGGAGTGCCCCTCTCACATCGCGCGGGAACTGGCTGACATGGGACACGAGGTGGAGATCGTGGACACCAACATCGACATGGGCAGAGGCCAGATCATCTGGCGCACGGACAACGGCATGTACATCGGCGGCACCGAGCCCCGATGTGACGGAACCGTGGCGGCATGGTAACAAAAACGCTCCTTCGGAGAACCGAAGGAGCGTTTTTTCATCCGTATTTTTCTCTGGTGATGGTATTGAGATGTTCCGTCATGCGGCAGACATACTCCGGCGCCTGTTCAAATCCGCCCGTTTCCGTGAGGCAGGAGGCCGCGCACAGGGCGCAGACAGGGCGGTAGGTGCAGGCGGTACACTTGGCGGGCATTCGGATGGCGGCACAGTCCTGCCGCACCAGTTCCCACGCCCGGTCGAAGCCGTGGCGGGCGAGGGCATAGCCCTCCCCGGGGAACATGCCGCAGGGAAGCATCCGTCCGTCCCATGTGACCCAGAAGGCGGTGCGTCCGGCACGGCAGCGCATGGGATCGCCCTGTCCGTCGGAGCAGTCCTCCTCGTCCCAACCTCCCTCCACGCAGGAGGCGGCCAGCTGTTCGGGGGTGAGCAGTTCCTCCCGCCAGCGCAGCATATGCTCCGCCGCGGCTTCGGGGGTGAAACGGCAGGGGGAATCGCCGTATTGACAGCCGTTGACCCGGACAGGAGGGAACATATAGGTGGTACCCTTGATGCGCAGGTCGTTTTCCCGGGCAAAGGCATGGATAGCGGGGATGGCTCCGGCATTTTCCGGGGTGACGGAGCAGTTCAGCCGCAGCTGCAGACCCGCCCGTTTGGCTCTCTTGATGTTTTCCGTCACCCGCTCAAAGGCCGGGACACCGCACAGGGACTCATAGTCCCCATCATTGCCGCCGTAGAGGGAAACATTGATGCGCAGAGGGGGGTCTTTTTTCAGAAACTCTACCATCTCCTCGTCCAGCAGGAAGCCGTTGGTATTCAGGGAGATCAGCAGTCCCAGCTTTTTCAGCCCGGTATAGATCTCCCGGAAATCGGGGCGGAGCAGAGGCTCACCGCCGGTGAGCAGAAGGAAGATCATCCCCTTGTCCGCCGCCTGTTTGCCCAGCGCAATCCACTGCGCGGCGGTCAGTTCTCCCCCGGCGTCCTGCTCGTGGTGGACATAGCACATTTTACATCGGAAGTTGCACCGGGCGGTCAGCTCAAAGTTGCCGGCAATGGGCAAACCCAGCCGGGCGCCCTTGGCGTGGAGATAGGCGCTGTACGCGGGCTCTACCCCGGAGAGGACAGTTGTTTTTTTCATATAGCGCCCTCCAGTTCTGCCACGGCACTCTTGTGGTTGATGCAGCGGAAATCCACGATCCGCGCCCCCTCGATGAAGGCGCTGACCGCGTCGATGATATGGATGTGTTCCATCATATTCTTCTCGTCAAAGGTACAAAGAGGGATCAGACGGCGCAGTTTTTCGGCGGCGGAGGGCTCGGACACCCGGTTCTCCTCCCCCTGACCCAGCAGAACCACGGCGCGGATGGGGGAGCTTTCGTTGGCGGTACGGCGGGCGGTTCCGGTGGCCCACGCACCGTGGGCATAGAAGGTGTCCCCCCGGCGGGAGATGATGACCCGATCCTCGTTGACCAGCTTGGCGCCCCGCTCCTCCTGCCAGAACTTCGCCTGGGTGGTCTTGCCCGTTTCACTGGGGGCGGCGAAGAGGATGGCCTGTCCCTCGTGGATGATATAGGAGGCATGGAGCATGAATCGCCCACCCGCCGGGAGCAGCCACGCGGCATTCACGCCGCACAGGAGAGTGAACACGGAAATACCGGGCAGCAGGGAGACATCCATATAGGCCCGCAGAGTGTTGCCCTCCCGCTGCGTGCGGATGGGGGCATAGGGGTCGATCTCACCGGGCTCCTGACAGGCCTCCACGATGATGTCGGCGGGTCTGTCCTCTTTCAGCAGGAAAGCGTCGGCATCCGCTCTGGACATCATGGGAACGGGCACGCGCACCTCAATGACCAGATCGGCAAAACCGTATTTTTGAACGATCATTCCTCCACCCCCTTAAAATCAGAAAGCGTCCGGCCCCGGCCGGGGCGGGGCGCGCTTTTTTTTTTTAAAAAAGAA
>JAZQVX010000228.1:0-3234 GCA_045632045.1 Lawsonibacter sp. | reverse complement strand
TACTCCTCCCGGAAGGCCTCGGGGGTCATGTCCCGGGTGGTGGTGCGGCCCATGCGGGTGGACACCAGCTTGACGGTGGTGGTGTCGGAAATGAGCTGGAGAGAGTCCTTGTCGCCGGTGACCACCACGGTGTTCCAGCCGGCGGCGGTGTCTTTGACGCTGATGGTGCCCAGCAGATCGTCGGCCTCCCAGCCGTCCATCTCGTACATGGGGATGTTCATGGCGGCGAGGACATCCTTCAGAATGGGCATCTGGCTGGCCAGCTCCTCGGGCATGCCCTTGCGGTTGGCCTTATAGCCCTCGTAGGCCAGATGGCGGAAGGTGGGAGCCTTGCGGTCAAAGGTGACGCACAGGGCATCGGGCTTCTCCTCCTCCAGCAGCTTATTGAGAATATTCAGAAAGCCCACGATGGCGTTGGTGGGCTGACCGGAGCGGGTGGTCAGCGTCTGGCTGACTCCGTAAAAGGCGCGGTTGACGATGGAGTTGCCGTCAAGGGCCATGAGTTTTTTCATAGGGGAATCCTCCCTGAATTTCAAATTGGTAGGGGGCGGTCTCTGTGCCGCCCCGAACGACGGGCCGGCGCGGAGGCCGGCCCCTACAGCATGTCATTACATCGCCGTCCTTGCCGTTTTCACCAGATATTCCATGGCGGCAAGGGGATATTTGCCCACGGCGGTCTCCCCGGTGAGCATGAGAGAGGAAGCCCCGTCCAGCACACCGTTATAGATGTCGGCCACCTCGGCCCGGGTGGGGACGGCGCGCTGTTCCATGCTCCACAGCAGCTGAGTCACCAGACAGAACTCCCGCCCTGCCTTCACGCAGCGCGCGGAGATGTCCTTCTGCACCCGGGGCAGCTCCCACAGGGGCATGGAGTTGCCCAGATCTCCCCGGGCGATGCACACCTCGTCGGCGTGGGCGATGATCTCGTCCAGATGCTCCAGACCAAGGGCGTTTTCGATCTTGGCCATGATGCGCACATGGTGCAGACCACGCCTGTCTAGCTCGGCCCGGACGGTGTCCAGATCCTTTTTGCCCCGGACAAAGGGCTGGAGAATGTGGGTGACCCCCATCTCGGCGGCTAAGTCCAGATTGGCAAGATCCTCCTGGGTGAGGGTGGGGGAGTCGGGCTGGACACCCAGAATGGACATGCTCTTGCGGCTTTTCAGTTCGCCGCCCCGCAGGACCCGGCAGGCGATGCTCTTGCCCCAGTGCTGCTCCACCCGAACCAGCAGGGCGCTGTCGTCCAGAGAGATCTCGTGTCCCACCTGAGCGCAGTCCAGAATGGTCTGGGGGACGGGAACGCCGCCGTGACCCAGCACCACCAGCTCTCCCTCGGGGAAGGGCATGGGGTTGTCCAGCTTGCCCACACGCAGCTCGGGGCCCTGCAGGTCGATGATGAGCTTGGGCTCCACCCCTGCCGCCCGGGCGGCGGGGTGATAGACCTCTTTGAGCAGGTGGGCGCACTCAGCCAGCCCCGTGTGGGACAGGTTGAGCCGCACGCCGGTCATGCCGGCGCGGAACATATCGGTGAGCATATCGAAGTCGGCGCAGGCTGCGCCGAGAGTACCGTAAAAGTCCATGGAAAACCTCCAAATTTGGTTCTTGGTTCCCGGGAGGGGACACCAAAGGCCCCCTCTGAGGAGGGGGCTGTCACCGAAGGTGACTGGGGGAGAGAAAACGCCGCAGGGATCTCTCCCTCCGTCTTCGCCTGCGGCAAATCCACCTCCCTCATCAAAGGGAGGCAAGTAAGTTTATTCGATCTGACTTTATTATGCCGTCATCAAAGTTGCAAGTCAACCAAACCTTCATAGAAAATTCATAGACTTTTGTCTGCGGCTGTGCTACAATATAAAATTGAAAAAATGGGTGACTGCGTCCCGAATCCAAGCAGCCGCCCCGGAGGAACCTGAAATGAAGATTGAAGTGTTAGGAGTTGCCTTTGACGATGTGACCCTGGAGCAGGCCGCCGAGCTGGGCGGCAAGATGCTGCAGGAGGACCGCTTCCACTATGTGGTCACCCCCAACCCCGAATTTATCCTCGCCGCCGAGAAGGACGAGTCCTTCCGCACGGTGCTCAACGCCGCCGATCTGGTCATCCCCGACGGCATCGGCGTCATTTATTCCGCAAAGATCCTGGGCACCCCCCTGTCCGAGCGCGTCCCCGGTATTGAATTCTCCGCCAAGATGCTGGAGAAGCTCAATGAGATGGGCGGCCGCCTCTTCCTGCTGGGCGCCAAGCCCGGCGTGGCCGAGAAGGCGGGTGAAAATATCTGCGCCCGGTACCCCAATATCGTGCTGTGCGGCACCCAGGACGGCTATTTCAGGGACGAGGAAGATGTCATCCTGAAGGTGGCTGCCGCCCGTCCCGACCTGATGTTCGTCTGTCTGGGCGCCCCCAAGCAGGAGAAGTGGATGGCCCGCTGGGGTCAGCACTCCGGGGCAAAGCTGGCCATCGGTCTGGGCGGAGCGCTGGATGTGTACGCCGGCAATGTGGAGCGCGCTCCCGAGTCCTGGCAGAAGCTGGGCATGGAGTGGGCCTACCGTCTGAAGAAGGAGCCCAAGCGCATTACCCGTATGGCAAAGCTGCCTCTGGTGCTGGTCAAGAGCGCCGGTCAGCGTGTGAAAGGCAAGGGAAAGTGATGAAGGGAAAGCTCATCGTCTTTGAGGGAACCGACGGTTCCGGCAAGTCCACCCAGTTCGCCCGCCTGTGTCAGCGGGTCAGCGAGATGGGCAGGGAGTATCAGAAGCTCACTTTCCCCCAGTATGCCGAACCCTCCTCCGCCCTCATCCGCATGTATCTGGGCGGCGAGTTCGGCGACAAGCCCGGGGATGTGAACCCCTATGCCGCCTCCGCCTTCTACGCCGTGGACCGCTACGCATCTCTGAAGAAGGTGTGGGGGGAGTATTACGAGAAGGGCGGTCTGATCCTGACCGACCGCTATACCACCTCCAACGCCGTGCATCAGAGCGTGAAGTGCGAGAGCGAACAGCGTGGGGACTTCCTGCGCTGGCTGGACGACTTTGAGCATGAAAAGCTGGGTCTGCCCCGCCCTGACATGGTGATCTATCTGGATGTGCCCACCGAGGCCACCGTCCAGATGCTCCGCTCCCGGGAGGCCCAGACCAACACTACCCCCGACATCCACGAGAAGGATCCCGCCTATCTGTGTGCCTGCCGTGCGTGCGCCGGTCAGGCCGCCGACATCCTCGGCTGGCAGCGCATCCGTTGTCTGG
>JAZQVX010000227.1:0-2543 GCA_045632045.1 Lawsonibacter sp. | reverse complement strand
AAATTTCACCGGGGCGGCGCTTGGAGCCGCCGCCCGCCATGCCCATGGGGGGGACGGGGTGGGGGGGGGAACGGAAGGGGCGCTGCTCAATGAGGGGCTGTGCGGCGGAGGTCAGCCCCATGACAGAGTGGATCTCGGTGGTTTCCAGAGATTCCTGCCGGGTCATGGAGGGGAGAATTCCGGGCAGACGGCGGGCCAGCATGGACTTGCCCGAGCCGGGACAGCCGCTCATAAGTACATTGTGGTTGCCTGCCGCGGCGATCTCCAGGGCCCGCTTGACCTGATCCTGTCCCTTGACCTCGGAGAAGTCGGGGCAGTGAAGGGTGGCGGAACCGGGCTTCCACCGGGGAGCGGGGGTGATGAGCTCCTCCCCGGTGAGATGCTTCACCAGCTGATCCACATCACGGACGGGGTAGACGGTCAGTCCCTCGGCCAGCGTGGCCTCGGCGGCGTTTTCCTCGGGGACATAGAGGGTGGTGATGCCCTCACGCTTGGCGGCCAGCGCCATGGGAAGCATGCCCGCGCAGGGGCGCAGCTGACCGGAGAGGGAGAGTTCCCCCAGAAAAGCGCTGTCTGGCTCCTTCAGCTTCAGCTGACCGCCCGCCACCAGAATTCCAATGAGGATGGGCAGATCGTAGAGGGTTCCCACCTTTTTCACGAAGGCGGGGGCCAGATTGACGGTGATGCGGCTGACAGGGAAGATGAAATCGCAGTTTTTGATGGCGGCGCGTACACGCTCGCGGGCCTCGGTGACGGCGGCATCGGGCAGACCGACCACAGTAAAAGCGGGCAGACCGCTGCTCAGATCACACTCGGCGCTGACGCAATAGCCGCTCACGCCGCTCAGACCCAAAGACCGGATGGAACATACCATAAAGGTTCCTCCTTGCTCCATATTATGGATGGTTTTTGTTTGGTTATATAGTATTTTAACTGCATTTCACAACGAATGCAACAGCTTATTACCAAGGGAAAGAGAGAAGTGGAAAAAGTTTGAAATTTCATGCGAAAAAATTCAGTCTTATGATTTACAAAAGAAAAAAATCGTGCTATATTAATAGCTGTCGCAAGGTGTTTTCGCTCCCCGAATCCTGGGGGGCGATGCTGTTATGTGTGGATATAGCGAAAAAACTATAAAAATTATAAGTTTTTTGTTATATGCATAGCGGGCGCCGAGGGACAAACTTGTATGGAACTGGGGCGGCATAAATTCCCAAGCCGCCCTCCCAAAATAAGAAGAAAGTAGGGAACTCTATGGCAAGAAAGTTCAAAACCATGGACGGTAACAACGCTGCGGCATATGTCAGCTACGCCTTCACCGAGGTAGCCGGCATTTTCCCCATCACTCCGTCCTCTCCCATGGCCGACTATGTTGACCAGTGGGCTGCTCAGGGCCAGAAGAACATCTTCGGCACCACCGTGAAGGTTATCGAGATGCAGTCCGAGGCCGGCGCTGCCGGTACCGTGCACGGCTCTCTGAACGCCGGCGCTCTGACCACCACCTACACCGCCTCTCAGGGCCTGCTGCTGATGATCCCCAACATGTACAAGATCGCCGGCGAGCTGCTGCCCTGCGTCTTCCATGTTTCCGCCCGTACCGTTGCTACCCAGTCTCTGAACATCTTTGGCGATCACTCCGATGTCATGGCCTGCCGCCAGACCGGTTTCGCCATGCTGGCTGAGGGCAATGTTCAGGAGGTCATGGACCTGGCTCCTGTTGCTCACCTGGCTTCCATCAAGGGCCGCGTCCCCTTCATCAACTTCTTCGACGGCTTCCGCACCTCTCACGAGATCCAGAAGGTCGCCGTTTGGGACTACGCCGATCTGGCTGAGATGGTTGACATGGACGCCGTCAAGGCTTTCCGCGGCCGCGCTCTGAACCCCGAGCATCCCACCATGCGTGGTTCTCACGAGAACGGTGATATCTTCTTCCAGCACCGTGAGGCCTGCAACTCCTACTATGACGCTCTGCCTGAGATCGTCGAGGAGTACATGGGCAAGGTCAACGCCAAGCTGGGTACCAACTATCAGCTGTTCAACTACTACGGCGCTGCCGATGCTGACCGCGTCATCATCTGCATGGGCTCCTTCTGCGATGTCGCTGAGGAGGTCGTTGACTACCTGAACGCTCACGGCGAGAAGGTCGGTCTGGTCAAGGTTCGTCTGTATCGTCCCTTCCGCGCCGACAAGCTGCTGGCTGCCATCCCCGCCACCGCCAAGAAGATCGCTGTTCTGGACCGCACCAAGGAGCCCGGCTCCGGCGATCCTCTGTACCTGGATGTCATGACCGCTCTGGCTGCCAACGGTGTCACCGACAAGACCGTCATCGCCGGCCGCTATGGTCTGGGTTCCAAGGATACTCCTCCCCGCAGCGTCTTCGCCGTCTATGCCGAGCTGGCTAAGGACGAGCCCAAGAAGCAGTTCACTCTGGGCATCGTTGACGACGTGACCAACCTGTCTCTGCCCGAGGTCAAGGCCCCCAACACCGCTGCTGAGGGTACCATCGAGTGCAAGTTCTGGGGTCTGGGCGGCGACGGTACCGT
>JAZQVX010000226.1:0-2904 GCA_045632045.1 Lawsonibacter sp. | reverse complement strand
AGCCTACAAAATTTGGAAAAACAGTTGATTTTTCACCTGAAATGTGCGATAATGAATGCGGTATGTTAAAAAATACCGAAACGATTTTTTGGAGGAATAAAACATGAAGAAGATTCTGGCACTGGTGCTGGTTCTGGTCATGGCTCTGTCTCTGGTCGCCTGCAAGAACGGCACCGAGCAGTCCGATGAGAAAGAGAACGCTGCACAGTACAAGGTCGCTATGGTCACCGACTACGGCGACATCACCGACCAGTCTTTCAACCAGACCACCTGGGAGGCTGTGGTGAAGTTCGGCGCTGACAACGGCGTTGAGGTCAAGTACTACAAGCCCACTTCCAACGACACCGCTGGTCGTGTGGCTTCCGTGGAGCTGGCCATCGCTGAGGGCTACAACGTCATCGTTATGCCCGGCTATGCCTTCGGCGGCACCATCGCTGAGGTTTCCGGCAACTACCCCGACGTCAAGTTCATCGCTCTGGACGTTGCTAAGGGCGACCTGCTGGAGGGCGGCGTTGCTCTGAAGGGCGAGGCTTACGACTACAACCCCGACAACTGGGAGCTGACCGACTACGTCTACATGGACAATGTCTACTGCGCTATCTATCAGGAAGAGCTGTGCGGCTACATGGCCGGTTACGCAGCTGTTAAGCTGGGCTACACCAAGCTGGGCTTCCTGGGCGGCATGGCTGTTCCCGCTGTTATGCGTTACGGCTACGGCTTCGTGCAGGGCGCTGATGCTGCCGCTGCTGAGCTGGGCATCACCGTCGACATGAAGTACGCCTACGGCAACCAGTTCTTCGGCGATGGCGACATCACCGCTGTTATGGACACCTGGTATGCTGCCGGCACTGAGATCGTCTTCGCCTGCGGCGGCGGCATCTACACCTCCGCTGCTGAGGCTGCCAAGAAGGTCGGCGCTAAGGTCATCGGTGTTGACGTTGACCAGGCTGCCATCATCGACGGCGCTTACGGCGAGGGCACGACCGTTACTTCCGCTATGAAGGGTCTGGCTCCTGCCACCATCGACACCCTGTTTGACGTTGTCATGAACGGCAACTGGGCTAACTACGCCGGCAAGATCGACACTCTGGGCCTGATCTCCGGTGACGACGCTTCCCTGAACTACGTTGGTATCCCCGTGGCTACCACCCAGTTCGAGGAAGGCAAGTTCACTGCTGAGGACTACGCCGCTCTGGTTAAGGCTATGTTCGAGGGCACTCTGGTTGTGTCCAACGACATCTCCGTCGAGCCCACCACCAACAACGTCAACGTTGAGTACCTGGGCAACCTGAAGTAATCCATACTTCTCAAAATCGAGAGGACGGGCTTTCGCCCGTCCTCTTTTTTGTATGCCGTCACGATAAATTATCGTTTATGCGCGAAGCGCAAACCTCCCCCCGGGGGGAAGGTGGCCCGCGAAGCGGGTCGGAAGAGGAATTCGGGAGATAACCTATTGTGCGGTATGGGCAAAGACCTGCTTACGGGTCATGTCTTTCTAAGTCTGTTTCTGCGTACCGTATCCAGCATTTCTGCCCGCATTCCTCTTCAGTCTGCCCTTCGGGCACCCAGCTTCCCCCCGGGGGAAGCGTGAGCGGCTGCGCCGCATAAACGATAATTTCCCTTCCAGGGTGCAAAAAGGCCGCTGCCAATTGGCAGCGGCCTTGATTTTGCTTTATGGTGGAATTACTTCTCAGCCATTTCCTTCAGAGCGTCGCGGCGGGAGAAGTTTGCACGGCCCTTCTCGTCGAAGCCCATGAACTTGACCCAGGTCATGTCGCCCAGATTCAGGACGTCCTCGACCTTTTCCACGCGGCGGTTCTCCAGCTTGGAGATGTGGACCATTCCGTCGTGACCGGGAGCGATCTCAACGAAAGCGCCGATGGGCAGGATGCGAACGACCTTGCCGTAGTACAGCTTGCCAACCTCGGGAACGAAGCAGATGTCGTCCACCATCTTCTTGGCGGCGTAGGCAGCGGCGGAATCCACAGCGGAGATGAACACGGAGCCATCATCCTCGATGTCCACCTTGGCACCGGTGTCGGCGCAGATCTTCTGGATGGTCTTGCCGCCGGAGCCGATGACCTCGCGGATCTTCTCCACGGGGATCTTCATGGAAATCATCTTGGGAGCATACTCGGAAACCTCGGCACGGGGCTCAGCGATGCACTTCAGCATGACCTCGTTCAGGATCTCCATACGGGCAACACGGCAGCGCTCCAGAGCGTCGGCAATGATCTCCATGGTCAGACCCTTGTTCTTCAGATCCATCTGGATGGCGGTGATGCCCTCGGTGGTACCGGCAACCTTGAAGTCCATTTCGCCGTGGAAGTCCTCAACACCCTGAATGTCGGTGAAGGTTCTCCACTCGCCGGTCTCCTGGTCGGAGATCAGGCCGCAGGAGATGCCTGCAACGGGGCGCTTGATGGGCACGCCGGCGTCCATCAGAGCCAGGGTGGAACCGCAGATGGAGCCCTGAGAGGTGGAGCCGTTGGAGCTCAGAACCTCGGAGACCACGCGGATAGCGTAGGGGAACTCCTCGATGGAGGGGATCACGGGCAGCAAAGCCCTCTCAGCCAGGGCGCCGTGGCCGATCTCACGACGGGAGGTGGAGCGGGCGGCACGGGCTTCGCCGGTGGAGAAAGCGGGGAAGTTGTAGTGGTGGATATAGCGCTTGGACTCCTCGGGGTAGATGGTGTCCAGCTTCTGAGCGGCGGACAGAGTGTTCAGGGTGCAGATGGACAGCACCTGAGTCTGGCCACGGGAGAACAGGCCGGAGCCGTGCACGCGGGGCAGGATGCCGACCTCAGCGTCCAGGGGACGGATATCGTCCATGCCACGGCCGTCCACGCGCTTGCCCTGCAGCAGCCACTTCTTGACGACCTTCTTCTGCATCTTGTACAGGCA
>JAZQVX010000225.1:0-1826 GCA_045632045.1 Lawsonibacter sp. | reverse complement strand
GCGCCCAACTCCAACAGGCGGTACATGGTGTTCTCGAAATTGGTGCGGCGCTCCTCGTGCTCCACATCCTCGCCGGTCAGCAGGATCTGGGCCACGGTGTGGTTATATTCGGAGAAGAGCTTGTCGTAGGTATACATCAGCTCACACTGACCCACGGCGGCGGCGGCCTGCTTGGTTGGGATGTCGGAGGGCTTGCCGGGCAGATTCAGCTTGCCCACGCCCATACCGATGGCGCCGGAGGAGACGAGGATCATCTCGTGTCCCGCGTTCTTCAGATCGGAGAGAACCTTCACCAGCTCCTCCACATGGCGGATATTAAGACGGCCCGTGGCGTGGGCCAGCGTGGATGTACCGACTTTGACGACGATGCGCATATAAATCCCTCTTTCCTATTAGACCTCCCCCCTTGGGGGGGAGGTGGCCGAACGAAGTGAGGTCGGAGGGGGTGACGATCCCCCCTCAGTCTCGCTGCGCTCGACAGCTCCCCCGTAAAGGGGGAGCCAAGTTTTTTATTTCAATGCCAATGTTTTCTCATAGGCCGCGATGACGGCGTTCATGGCGGCGGCGCGGAACCCGCCCTCCTCCAGAGCGCGGACACCCTGAATGGTTGTGCCGCCGGGGGAGCAGACCGCGTCCTTCAGCGCGCCGGGGTGCTTGCCGCTTTGGAGGACCATCTCTGCCGAGCCCGCCACCATCTGGGCGGCGTAGGCCATGGCCTTGTCCCGGGGCAGACCGCAGGCCACCGCTCCGTCGGCCAGCGCCTCCATAAACAGATAGGCGAAGGCGGGGCCGCAACCAGACAGGGCGCTGGCGGCGTCGATGAGCTTCTCATCCACCCGGTCAATGAGCCCTGCGGGGGCCATGAGGGCGGCGAATTCCTCCAGCTCCTCCTCCCCTACTCCAAGGCTGCAGTACTGGACCACGCCCCTGCCGATGGCGCAGGGGGTGTTGGGCATGATGCGGATGACGGGGTAATCTCCCCCCACCATGTCACGGATACTCTCGCAGGTCAGACCGGCGGCCATGGTGACAAGCACGAAGGGCGTCTCCCGGGTGCGCAGAACAGGGGCAATATCCCGGAGCATCCCCTCCATCATCTGGGGCTTCACACCCAGAAAGAGCAGGTCGCTCTCCCCTGCCGCCTCGGGGTTTTTCACCACCCGGGCGCCAAGCTGCTCGGCCAGGGCCTGAGCCTTTTCGGGGGTGCGATTGGCCAGCAGGAGCTCTGCCCCCTGCCCCGCCACTGCCGTGGCGATGGCGCCGCCCATATTGCCTGTGCCGATGAAACCGATCTTCCGGAACATAAGGATCCCTCCGTGATACTTTCGTATGATGATGTATTATAACACAGCTTTTACAGAATGGGTACACGATTTTGTCATTTAATGCGATAAATTTTCAGGAAATAAAAAATCCCGCCCTTGGCGGGATCTAACATAGTCCGTGATTTTCGACGACATGTGCGTCGGAAATCACACTTCTCGGCCGACAAAGGTGCGAGCACCGCGAGTGCGCTGCAGGCGGCCGCTTTCTCCCCAAATGCTTGTCATTTGGGCGAAGGCATGGCAAAACCCGGACGGTGCTCCTTCCGTCCGGGTTTTATCATTTTGAAAAAGAGGATTAGAATGAAACGAACTGTCTCTTGCAACACCTATGCTACGGCAAACATGTTAACAATTCCACCATCAATCGTTACATAATTGTTAAGTAATTGGGCACAATTACCAAATAGATGCCGGAGAAAATAGGAAGAGCGCCGATGCTCCCGAACATCGGCGCTCTTAAAAAGAAAAGAGGATGAAATGAAAAAGAAAAAGTACACTTGC
>JAZQVX010000224.1:0-17662 GCA_045632045.1 Lawsonibacter sp. | reverse complement strand
GAAGTCAAAGTGGGTAAGGCCACCATCCTCTCCAATGTGCGGGGCACACAGGTTGAGGAATATGATGTGGAGCTGGTCTGTGTGGACAAAGGCAGCACCCGAAATAAAAATATGCTGCTGAAAGTCACCGACCCGGAACTGCTGGAAATGACCGGCGGTATTGTACAGGGGATGAGCGGCTCGCCAATTATCCAAGACGGCAAACTGGTGGGCGCAGTGACGCATGTTTTAGTGAATGACCCGACGAGGGGATACGGGATTTTTATTGAGAATATGCTGGAAGCGGCAGAGTGAAACTTCTGACAGGGGCGGATGCCCCTGTCTTTTTACGCATATATATGTTACAATAAAGAAAAAGCGAGGTGCTTTATTTATGGAAAAGGAATACATCTATAAGCACATTCGAGAACTGAGTACTCCGGCGGGAATTGTTGCTGTATATGATGGAGATAAAAAAATGCCGTTTTCCGTAGTACGGAACTGCATGGATATCCCTTACGAAATATATGGTGATGGTGGTGAAAAGATTGGTACGATTCACACAGAAAACAATTATCAAATCATTATTGAATCAAAAAAACTACAAATTGGCAAAGAGTACATAATCAAGTTTTCTCGCGGAAAATGGGAATACTGCGATTCGGACGAGCATACGACTTGCTATTGCACAACAATTGGTGATTGGGTCATAGGGATTGGTGCATATGATCCGTGCGATTATTGGAAAGATGAACAAGTTTGGAAATATTCCAAACAGCAAGGTTTTTTAGAAAGAGGCTTTTGCCAAGAGCCGCCCATCTATGACGAAAGGGTTTTTGAAAAATATACTGTAGAGGAATTAGATGACCTTAGTGGATATAAGTTCAAATTGTTTGATTACAAATCTGATAGTATTCGGTTTGAAGTGGCTTGGCTACAAGTAAAAGATTATCCTATTATTGAGTACGAAAGTGCACTGGGGTTGTGGCTTTGCTGATTTGGTGTTTTAAACCTAAAAACTGTTGTCCCTAATGACAATCACTCGTGAGCGGCAGTCCCATTATTCAGGATGGCAAACTCGTCGGCGCGGTGACGCATGTCCTTGTAAATGACCCGACGAGAGGGTACGGAATATTTATAGAGAATATGCTGGACGCGGCGGAATAAAGGCCCTCTCAGTCAGCTGCGCTGACAGCGCCCCCAGAGGGGGAGCCAAGCCTTGCCTCTCACTCTGGGAGAGGTGCCCCGCAGGGGCGGAGAGGGCATTTTGCATCAGCAGAATAAACGAATTGACAGAGGCGATTTTGCCTCTGTCAATTTTTATGGCAGAATGGTATAATATCAAAAGACGAATTTGGGTGGTGAGGAACATGAAATCTGAAGCGGAGCGGCGGATTCTTGTCACAGGCGCGACAGGCTTTGTCGGGCAGAAGATCATGCAGATGTGTAAGGGCGCGATCGCCTGTCCCTCCCTCAGAAATGCCGCAGAGGATGAAGTGCGGCGTATCGTAGAGGAGAGCGGCGCAAATGCCATCATCCACACGGCGGCCATTTCCGATATCGGAGTGTGTCAGGCAGACCCGGAGGCCTCTTACATGGCGAATGTCCAACTGCCCATCTATCTGGCGAAGGCGGCGAAGCATGCAAAGCTGATCTGCTTCAGCTCCGATCAGGTTTACAGCGGTGTTGAGGAGGAGGGACCCTATTCGGAAGACACGGTCAAGCCCGCCAATATCTATGCACAGCACAAGCTGGAAATGGAGCAGCGGGTGCTGGAGCTTGCGCCGGACGCGGTGATGCTGCGCGCGGAGTGGATGTATGACTACTACCGGAAAAAGCCGAATTATTTCATGAACATGATCCGCGCGTCTGGGACGGTCGCGTTCAGTTCCCGCCAGTACCGCGGGATCACCTATGTGAAAGAAGTGGCGGAGAACATGGAACAGGTGATGGGACTTCCGGGAGGCAGCTATAACTTTGGAAGCGAAACGACACAGTCCATGTATGAGATCAGCAGAGAATTTCTGGCGCTGCTCGGGAAGGACATCCCGCTGGAGGATGCTCCGCCGCGGCATAATCTGTGGATGAACTGCGGGAAAGCCGGAGCATTCGGCGTGGCGTTCAGCACCGTTGAAGAGGGGCTGAAGCGGTGCGCGGCAGACTACGGACTGCTGGGCTGAGCGGTATGGAATCAGACTTGTATTGACAGAGGCATTTTGCCTCTGTCAATTTTTTTGAAAGCGTGTTATAATTGCGTAAATAAGCCTGTAGCGGTGAAGGGAGTCTGAGCCATGAAAATTCATGCCAAAGAAATGACTTATGAAGAAGTGCTGAAATTGCCCAGACTGCAGCATAAGCGCCCCATGAAGCCCCAGATGTGGCTGGCGACCATTGTTCGTATCGTGTGCGCGCAGACCATGTGGGAAACGAAGTTTACATACACGACAGAGCGCATGGAGCTGGTAAAGGACCAGCCCTGCCTGATCCTGATGAACCACTCCAGTTTTACGGACATGAAGCTGGCCTATGGCATCTTCTATCCCCAGAAACTGGGCATCGTCACCTCGGTGGATGCCATGAGCGGAATTCTGGGCAAGCTGATGCGCCTGCTGGGCTGTACGCCGACCCATAAGTATGTGCCGGATATGACCCTTATCAAGGACATCAACTACATGCTCAAGGAAAACAAGACCAGTGTGCTGATGTACCCCGAGGCGGGATATTCCTTTGACGGCTGTGCTACCACCATGCCGGCGCGGCTGGGTACCCTGATGAAGCGTCTGGGTGTCCCTGTGGTGACCGTCATCACCCAAGGTGCTTTCCACAGAGATCCGTTGTATAACATGCTTCAGATCCGCAAGGTCAAAGTCAGCGCCCATGTGAAGTGCCTCGCCACGGCGGAAGAAGTGAAAGAGAAGTCCGTGGAAGAGCTGGACGCCCTGCTTGCGCAGGAGTTTTCCTTCGACAACTTTGCGTGGCAGCGGGATAATAAGATCTCCATTGATGTACCCTTCCGGGCAGACGGACTGCACAGGATCCTGTATAAGTGCCCCCACTGCGGCGCGGAGAATCAGATGGAGGGCAAGGGAATCCACCTGACCTGCCACGCCTGTCAAAAGCAGTGGACCATGGATGAGTACGGACAGCTGTCCGCCCATGAGGGGGAAACGGAATATCCCCACATCCCGGACTGGTACAAATGGCAGCGGGCATGTGTCCGGGAGGAACTGGAAAACGGCACCTATCTGCTGGATACCGAGGTGGACATCGCCATTCAGGTCAATCTGAACGGCATCTGCAAGATCGGTCCCGGTCGTCTGACTCATACGGAGGACGGCTTCCATCTGGTCGGCGCGGAAGGGAAACTGGATTACCGTCAGGCCCCAGCATTTGCCCATACCCTGTATGCGGATTATTACTGGTATGAGATCGGCGATGTGATCGGAATCGGCAACAACGAGTTCTCCTACTTCTGCTTCCCCAAAGAAAATGTCTCTGTGACCAAGGCGCGACTGGCAACGGAAGAACTCTACAAGATGAAAAAGAAGCGCCGCAGAGAGAAGGCCACATAAGCTTCCAAAACAAGGGTATTATTGCGGAGAGGGAGAGGAAATACGATGAAAAAGTATGTGGACTATATTACCGAAACAACTTGCCGGCTGTTGGCGATCGACAGTCCCACAGGTTATACAAAGCGTGCCGCCGAATTCGTGATGGAAGAGTACAGAAAAATGGGGTACGATCCAAAGATGACGGTAAAGGGATGCGTGCTGGTAGACATCGGCGGCAAGAACGCGGACAACGGCATCGTGCTGGCGGCACATACCGACACATTGGGCGCCATGGTTTCCGAAATCAAGGCCAACGGAAATCTGAAGGTTTCTCCCCTTGGCGGCATGAATCCCAACAACGCGGAAGCGGAGAACTGCCGCATTGTGACACGCTTTAACGGAACCTATGAAGGAACTTTCCAGCTGAACAATGCATCCATCCATGTGAATGGGGACTATAACGATGCCAAGCGCAGGTATGCGGATATGGAAGTGGTTCTTGACGAGGTCGTAAATTCCAAAGCGGACACGGAAAAGCTTGGGATCATGGTGGGAGACATCGTTTGCTTTGATCCCAGAACCACGGTGACGGAGCGGGGCTATCTCAAAAGCCGCTTTCTGGATGATAAGCTGAGTGTGGGCATTCTGCTTGGCTACGCAAAGTATCTGAAGGAAAACGGCATTGTGCTGGAGAACCGCCAGTATCACTATATCACGGTATACGAAGAGGTGGGACACGGCGGGGCGGCCTCCATTCCGAAGGGTGTCACCGAGATGATCTCCGTGGATATGGGGTGCGTGGGTGATGGTTTGAACTGTGATGAGCGCATGGTATCCATCTGTGCCAAGGACTCTCGCGGGCCGTACAATTATGATGTGGTGACAGGGCTCATCAAAGCCGCCAAGGACAGCGAACTCAACTTCGCGGTGGACATTTATCCCTTCTACGGCTCTGATGTGGACGCAACGCTGGAGGCCGGATATGATATTCGCCACGGTTTGATCGGCCCGGGCGTGTATGCATCTCACGGCTATGAACGAAGCCACAGGGACGGTGTGGAAAACACCCTGAAGCTGTTGGCGGCTTATTGTAAATAACGCCCCATCCTGATAACAGATAAACAGCCGTGCATGGAATGTGCATGGCTGTTTTGCTTCTGACAAGGCGCAAAAATTGCCCTGTCAGACAATGACACCATTCGTGTCGCGGTTGTGACGCCCCGATTCTGGCGGATTTTCAGGATCTTTGCTATCGTGTTCGTAAGAACAAAAAGGGAAAGGACTTGAGAAAATGAAACAGGGAAAAAGACAGCTGTGTGCGGGGGTGTCCCTGCTGGTGCTGTTTGGAGTCTGGACGGTGCTGATCCAAACCGTAGATGTGCAGACGGCGGGGGAAGCGGGAACAGAGATCGGGTTTGCGGGAATCAATGGATGGTTCCACGAACTGACCGGTGTGCACATGGGAATATATACCGCTACCGATTGGCTGGGACTTGTGCCGGTGTTTGTCTGCCTGCTGTTTGGAGCATTGGGCTTTGTTCAGTTGGTATGCAGGAGAAGTCTGCTGAAGGTGGACAGGGACATCATCCTTCTGGGTGCGTACTATGTGCTGGTGGTGGGCTGTTATCTGATTTTTGAGATGTATCCCATCAATTACAGACCGATCCTGATCGAAGGGCGTCTGGAGGCTTCCTACCCCTCCTCCACCACGCTGTTGGTTTTGAGCGTGATGCCCACGCTGGTGTTTCAGACCCGGCGCCGATTGAAAAGCGAAAGAGACATAAAAACGATTACCTTGCTGACCATGCTGTTTTCAGCGGCCATGGTGGCGGGCAGACTGGTCTCGGGGGTCCATTGGCTGACGGACATTGTGGGCTCCGTACTGCTGAGCGGGGGACTGTTCTGCCTATACCGGGCGGCGGTTTTGCTGTGGGACAGGCAGGTGCGTTGATGGGAGGTTTGGAGATGGAATTTCACGAAAAGCTTCAGGAACTGAGAAAAAGCAGAGGTTTGACGCAGGAGGAACTGGCAGAGGGGTTGTATGTGTCCAGAACTGCTGTCTCCAAGTGGGAGTCCGGCAGAGGATACCCGAGCATTGACTCGCTGAAGGAGCTATCGTCCTATTTTTCCGTTTCCATCGACGATCTGCTGTCCGGGGAGAAGCTGATTTTCATTGCCGAAAAGGAGAACAGATCGAACCTTCGGAATGTCTGCGATCTACTGCGCGGAGTGACGGACCTGCTTTTCCTCATGCTGATCGTGCTGCCCCTCTATCCCAAAACGGTGGAAGGGTTTGTCTATTCGGTGAATCTGTGGCGCTACACCGAAACGGCGGTCTATAACCGGGCGGTTTACTGGTGCCTGTTTCTGGCCTTGGCGGTGGTGGGTGTGTGGCAGATCGTCCGGGCGCAGATGAAACCGGAGAGCGACAAAAAGGCAGTGACCGGCCTTTCGTTTGGACTGGGTATCGGGGCTGTGTTGTATCTGGTTCTGGCGCGGGAGGCCTATGCCGCCACCGTGGCCATTCTCCTGATGATCGTCAAAGGGCTGCTGGCGTTCCGGGCTGTGAAAGCAGAAAACTGATTTGTTGACGCTAATAATTGACAAAAAAGCACCGTACCACAGGTACGGTGCTTTTGGTATGTATGCAGAGATTATCATTTCTCTTTTACCACATAGCGGTATTTGCCGAAGTTATAGCGCTCCTTGTCCTTGGTGATGGTGCCGTATTCGATGGCGTTGGTGGGGCAATTGGCGATGCAGGCCATGCAGTGGGTGCAGTCGTTCTTCCACACGGGGCGGCTGCGCTCCATGGTGATGTTGTTGAGGGGGCACAGCTTGGCGCACTTGCCGCAGCCGATGCAGCTGTCGGTGACAAAGAACTCCTTGGCCTGCAGCTTATATTTGCACCAGATAGGGTTGAAAGGCACGGTGATGATCGTTTCAAAGAGATAGACATGGCGGGCGGTCAGCTTGCCGCCGGTGCGGATGTCCTCGGCCACGCCGTCCAGCTTTTCATAGGCGGAGAGGATGCGCTTCTCTACCTCCTCCTTGTCCAGCATGGGGTAGGAGTCGTTGGCCACATAGTTTCTGGGCATGGTAAATTCGGCGTGACCGTGATAGACCATGCCCTTCTTTTTGAAAATGGACTTGGCCAGTACGCCGGAAATGCCGCAGTAACCGCCGCTGGTGAAGATGAAATAGACATCGCGGCTGCCGGAGAAGGTCTGCTCCTTCAGATACTGGGCCATGAAGCGGGGCATTTCGCAGACATAGACGGGCGCGCAGATGACGAAGGGCTTTTCGGAGTGGAGGGGGGAGTGGTCGTTGGACTTGAACCGCTCCAGAAGATTAACGCACTGGTCGTCCAGACGGCGGGCGACCTCCTGTGCAATGAATTCAGTGTTGCCGGTGGCAGAAAAATAGAGAACCATAGGGAACCTCCAAAAGACGATGCTAAAGAGTATTATAGCGAGCCTTGTGCGTACCGTCAACAAAACAGCGTTGTCTGTTTTGCTGGTTCTGTGCTATAATAAAGAACAAAGAGGGGAGGCGAGCACATGGAGAAGGCAATCGCCCGTATTGCGGATATGGAGCGCGCTTTTGATACCCTGCGCGGAGCGAATGCGGAGTACATTCGGACGGATGCTGCCATGCAGAAACTGTTCGCCGACCTTGTTGACTATTACGAAAACGGCCGGTGGCTGCACGACTATGAACTGGACGAGCGGGGACTGCTTCCGTCCACCCTGAAACGGGGTGTGTTGTCCCAGGATGCCGTATACGATTTTTTGGATAACTTAAATGCGGAGGAGGATCATCATGAAGTTTGAAGAGATGTTGTTGAAGAGGGAGAGCTGCCGCGCGTACCGGGATCAGAGCGTGTCCCGGGAGGATCTGCTGAAAATCTGCGACGCGGGCCGTCTGTCCCCCAGCGGCTGCAATGCCCAGCCCTGGAAATTCATCGTGGTGGATGAGGCGGAAGCCAAGTCCCGCCTGTGCGACGCTCTGGTGCTGGAAAACGGCAAGACCGGCGCCCCCTGGCGGGATCAGTGCGGAGCCTTCATCGTCCTTGTGGAGCAGCACGCCAATGTGATGCCCGCGGTGCTGGAGTATTACAAGGACTCCCAGCGGTTTGCTCAGGGCGACATCGGTATGGCGGCCTTGAATATGTGCTATCAGGCCATGGAACTGGGGCTGTCCACCTGCATCATCGGCATGAATTCTCAGGAGAAGATGGAAGCCGCCATGGGGATCCCCGACCACAGCGCGGTGCGCCTGGTTCTCGCCGTGGGCTACGCCGCTGAGGAGAAGGAGCCCCGCACCAAGATGAGAAAGCCTCTGGAAGAGGTCGTCTGCTTCAACGGTTGGAACTGAGCAATGAGTCGGTATGCGTTGTATATCGGCAAAACATAAAAAGCGGAGAGGAGATTGTTTATGTGGTTTATTCTGGCGCTGTTGTCAGCTGTCTTTGCCGCGCTGACCTCCATTCTGGCCAAGATAGGCATTGACGGCGTCAACTCCAATCTGGCAACCGCCATCCGCACCGTGGTGGTGGTGGCCATGTCCTGGGGTATGGTGTTCCTGACCAATGCGCAGGGCGGTATTTTTGAGATCAGCAAAAAAAGCTGGCTGTTTCTGGTGCTGTCCGGTCTGGCTACCGGTGCCTCCTGGCTGTGTTATTACAAGGCCCTTCAGATCGGCGAGGCATCCAAGGTGGTCCCCATCGACAAGCTGAGCGTGGTCATCACGCTGGTGCTGGCCTTTGTGTTCCTGCACGAGCAGTTTACATGGAAGTCTCTGGTCGGTTGTGCCCTGATCGGCGCGGGTACCCTGCTGATGGTCATCTGATGTGTGAGAAACCTGTGATCTTCCCGAAAGGAGGGTCACAGGTTTTTTATGCCCATCGGGAAAAAGTCATTCCATTTCCTGAAAAAAAGAGTATAATGAATGGTAATCACAAGGGCAGCAAAAGGAGCGATGAACATGGTATCGGAGAAGCTGACCGTCATCAACAAGCAGGGTCTTCACATGCGGCCTGCCCGCACCTTTGTGCAGGCTATGGCGGAATATCAGAGCGATATTGCGATCCTCTTTCAGGGTAAGCGCGTCAACGGAAAGAGCATCATGCAGGTCATGACCGCCTGTATCAAGCAGGGTGCCGAGATCGAACTGGAGTGTTCCGGCCCTGACGAGGAGCAGGTGCTGGCCGCCGCTGTGGCCCTCATCAACGCGGGACTGGGCGACGAGATGTAATACCGTAAAATAAACATAAGGAGGGATCGGGATGTTCAAGGGAATCGGTGTATCTGCCGGAATCGGCATTGGCCGGGTGTATTTCGTGGGGCAGCCCGATCTTGACTATTCCGGGGTCAGTTTTTCCGGCGTTGAGGGGGAGAAGAACCGACTGGCGCAGGCGGTTGCCCGCTTCGGCGTACAGACCCGGGAACTGGCGGAAAATACCGTCAGCCGCGCGGGGCAGGCGCAGGGCGAGATCCTGCTGGGGCAGATCGCCATGCTGGAGGACCCCTGCCTGATGGAGGAAATCCACGCCCTCATCACCGACGGACTGTGCGCGGAGGCGGCTGTGGATCGGGTCTGCCGGAACTACATGGAAGTATTTGCCGCCATGGACGACGAACTGATGCGCCAGCGCGGGGCGGATGTGGAGGACATGAAAGACCGGCTGCTCCGGATCCTGCTGGGCAGGGAGGGGGCTGATCTATCTAGTCTGCCCGCCGATGCGGTGCTGGTGGCCCGGGATCTCACCCCCTCTCTGACGGTGGGACTGGGGCATATCGCGGGCATCGTGACGGAACTGGGCGGCATGACCTCCCATACCGCCATTCTGGCCCGGGCACTGGAAATCCCGGCGGTGGTTGGGGTTCCCGATGTTACCAATCTGGTGCAGGGGGGCCAGTCCATCATTGTGGACGGCAGTGGGGGAGTCGTGATCCCATCCCCCGATGAGCAGACCCTGCAGCGCTGCCGCAGACGGCAGGAGAGCTATCGTCAGGCCCGCTCCTCCCTGAGCCAATACGCGGGACAGCCGACCCGTACGATGGATGGACATACCGTCGCCCTGTTCGGTAACATCGGCACCGCCGGTCAGGCGGAGCAGGTGGTGCAGGAAACAGGAGAGGGTGTAGGCCTGTTCCGCACCGAGTTCCTCTTTCTGGAGCGGAAGAACCTGCCCACGGAAGAAGAGCAGTTTGAAGTCTACCGCAGAGCAGTGCAGAGCCTGTCTGACCGAACGCTGATCATCCGCACGCTGGATGTGGGCGGTGACAAGGAGATTCCCTGTCTGGGCCTTGAAAAAGAAGACAATCCCTTCCTCGGTGTGCGTGGAATTCGCTGGTGTCTGGGCCGGGAGGATGTTTTTCTGCCTCAGCTGCGTGCTATCCTGCGTGCCTCTGCCTTCGGGCGCGTCAAGGTGATGCTGCCCATGGTGACCACAGTTGAAGAGGTGCGCGCCGTGCGGGAGCTGATCGCCCGATTGGAGAGAGAACTGGAAGAAAAGCGCATCCCCTATGACCGGGAGATGGAAGTGGGTGTCATGATCGAAACGCCCGCCGCCGCCATGATAGCCGATCTCTTGGCGAAGGAGGCCGATTTTTTCTCCATCGGGACAAACGACCTGACCCAATATGTCATGGCAGCCGACCGGGGCAATCGAAAGGTGGCCGTGCTGGGAGATCCCCTTCAACCCGCCGTTTTGCGCTGTGTGCGTTCCGTCGTCAGAGCCGGGCACGAGGCCGGTATTCCTGTTGGTATGTGCGGCGAAGCTGCCGCCGATCCCCGGATGATCCCCCTGCTGCTGGCCTTCGGGCTGGATGAGTTTTCCGTCGATCCCAATGCCATCCTGCGCACCCGCAGGGCCATCGCCGGGTGGAGCATGGAGCAGGTGGCGGAGCTGACGGAAAAGGTCATGTCCTGTGCCACTGTGCAGGAAGTTTATGCCTGCCTGAAAGAGGAAAACTGTTTCAAATAAGACAAAACAGAACAAAATAACCCCCCCGTTCACGGGGGGAACCTGGGGCTTTGTGCGTTAAGTATTACCCAGCTGCCAGAAGGCAACGGCGCTGGCGGCGGCCACATTCAGGGAATCCACGCCGTGGGACATGGGGATCTTCACGGTGTAGTCGCAGTCGGCGATGGTGGTTTCGGACAGACCGTCGCCCTCGGTGCCTAGGATGATGGCCAGCTTCTCCTCCTTCATCAGGTCGGGATCGTCGATGGACACGGAGTTGTCGCTCAGAGCCATGGCGGCGGTCTTGAAGCCCATCTCGCGCAGCTTGCTCACGCCGGGCTCAGGCCACTGCTCGGTGATGTGGGCCCAGGGAATCTGGAAGACGGTACCCATGCTGACACGAACACAGCGGCGGTACAGAGGATCGGTACAGCCGGGGGTCAGGAGAACGGCGTCCATGTTCAAAGCGGCGGCGGAGCGGAAAATCGCGCCCAGATTGGTGGGGTTCATGATGTCCTCCAGCACGGCGATACGGCGGGCACCGGCACAGACCTCCTCCATGGTGCGCAGGGGAGGACGGTACATGGCGCACAGAACGCCCCGGGTCAGCTGGAAGCCGGTGAGCTTGGTGAGGATATCAAAATCGGAGGTATAGACGGGGACATCGCCGCAGCGGGCGATGATGTCCTTAGCCTGACCCTCGATGTGCTCCCGCTGCATCAGCAGGGACACGGGGATGCACCCGGCGTCGAGGGCGCGGTCGATGACCTTGGGGCTCTCGGCGATGAACATGCCCTTCTTGGGCTCAAAGCGGTTGAGCAGCTGGGCCTCGGTCAGTCGGGCGTATACATCCAGTTCGGGGTCGAGAAAATCGGTGATCTCAATGATGTTGGGCATATTATTCTCCTTTGACCAGAGCCTCGCCGGCGCGGTAGATGTCACCCGCGCCCACGGTCAGCAGCAGGTCACCGCTCTGAGCCAGCTTTTTGAACTGCTCGGTGACATCGGACAGGGTGGGGCAGAAGATGGAACCGGGGATCTTCTCGCACAGGTCGGCGGAGGAGATGCCCAGAGTGTTCTGCTCGCGGGCGGCGTAGATCTCGGCCAGAATGGTGATGTCGGCCAGCTGCAATTCCTTGACGAAATCATCAAAGAGGGCGGCGGTGCGGGTGTAGGTGTGGGGCTGGAAAGCGGCGATGACCCGCTTATAGCCCAGAGTTTTGGCGGTGGTCAGCAGGGCGCGGAGCTCATCGGGGTGGTGGGCGTAGTCGTCATAGACCATTGCGCCGTTGTACTCGCCCTTTTTCTCAAAGCGGCGGCCTGCGCCGGTGAAGCTGCCCAGACCCTCGGCCACGGCAGTTCCGGGCACGCCCAGCACATAGGCGGCACCTGCGGCGGCCAGCGCGTTGGAGATGTTGTGCTCGCCGCCCACCTGCAGCTCCACATGGGTGTAGACCTGACCCATGATGACCACATCAAAGCGGGGCAGACCCCGCTCCCAGACGATGTTGGCGGCATGGCAGTGAGCCTGCTCGTTATGGATGCTGTAAGTCAGCACGGAACCGGTGTAACCCTTCAGGGTATCCATGGTGTTCTCGTTGTCCATGTTGGCCACCACATGACCGCGGGCAGGAACCAGATCGGCGAAGGTGCGGAAGGAGTTCTTCACATCCTCCAGACCGGAGAAGAAGTCCAGATGGTCGGCCTCTACATTGAGGATGACAGCCACGGTGGGGAAGAAGGAGTGGAAAGAGTTGCAGTACTCGCAGGACTCCAGAATGATGGTGTCGCCCTTGCCCACCCGATGGCCGCAGCCCAGTGCGGGGAGCACGCCGCCGATCATAACGGAGGGATCACGCTGGGCGGCGAGGAAAATGTGGGTACACATAGAGGTGGTGGTGGTCTTGCCGTGGGTGCCGGAAACGCACAGGGCGTTTTCGTACTGCTTCATCAGCGCGCCCCATGCCTGGGCGCGCTCAAAGACGGGGATGCCGGCGGCCAGAGCGGCGGCGATCTCGGGGTTGGAGTCGTGGACGGCGGCGGTGCGGATGACGCAGTCCACCCCCTGCACGCTCTCGGGCAGATGGCCGATGACCACATGGATGCCCAGAGAACGCAGGTGAGCCACATTGGCGCTCTCGTTCATGTCGGAGCCGGAGACGATGACACCGGCGCCGTGGAGCACCTCGGCCAGAGGACACATGGATACGCCGCCAACGCCAACCAGATGAGCCCGCATACCGGGACGGATATATTCCTGAATGTTCATATTCATGATAAAACACCTTTCGAAGATGGAAGAGTTTTCAAACATACCCTATATTATATCCCGATTATTGGGGCAGTGCAAGGGATAGGGCGAAAAACAATGACAAAAGAAGCGTTGAAAACGCTTTTTCTCCGTGATACAATAAAGGCAGGAAAAAACTGACATTGGAGGACGAAAGTATGGAACACGGATTTGGAAATATCAAAAAGAAGCTGGGTTTTGGTGTGATGCGCCTGCCCAAGATCGGGGAGCAGGTGGATGTCCCCGCCGTGTGCGAGATGGTGGACACCTTCATGCAGGCCGGATTCAACTACTTTGACACCGCCCGCCCCTATCATACCGGCGAGAGTGAGAAGGCCGTCAAGGCCGCCGTCTCCGACCGCTACCCCAGAGAGTCCTTTATGCTCACCAACAAGCTCTCCAACGGCTGTTTTGAGAAGGAGGAGGAGATCCGCCCCTTCTTCCAGTCCCAGCTGGAGACCTGCGGCGTGGAGTACTTTGACATTTATCTCATGCACGCCCTGAACAGAAACAGCCACGAGAAGTACAAGGCCACCCGGGCTTACGATATTGCCCAGGAGCTGAAGGCCGAGGGCAAGGTGCGCCATGTGGGCTTCTCCTTCCACGACACTGCCGAGGTGCTGGACAAGATCCTCACCGAGCGTCCCGAGCTGGAAGTGGTACAGCTGCAGCTGAACTATCTGGACTGGGAGGATCCCGATGTCCAGAGCCGTGCCTGCTATGAGGTGTGCGTTAAGCACAACAAGCCTGTCATCGTCATGGAGCCCGTGCGCGGCGGCAGACTGGCCTCTGTGCCCGAGGAGGCTCAGGCCAAGATGACCGCCGGTTCTCCCGCCAGCTATGCCATCCGCTTTGCCGCCGGTTGGGAAAATGTCATCATGGTGCTCTCCGGTATGAGTAACATGGAGCAGATGCAGGACAATCTGTCCTATATGACCGATTTCCAGCCCCTCACCGAGGAGGAACACCAGATCGTGGCGGAAACTGCCGCCCTCATTCAGGCACAGCGCCGCATCCCCTGCACCGCCTGTGAGTATTGTGTGGAGGGCTGCCCCGCCGGGATCAACATCCCCGTGGTGTTCTCCTGCTACAACGACAAGAAGCGGCAGGAGTACCGCGACCTGACCGCCAAGGCCTCCGCCTGTATCGAGTGCGGTGCCTGCGAGAAGATCTGCCCCCAGCGCCTGCAGATCCGCGAACTGCTGCAGAAAGTGGCAAAGAAATTTGAGTAATAAAAAAGAAGCCCATCAGGGCTTCTTTTTTTCGTCTTTATCCATATTCTTGCCGATGGCCTTCATACCGGCCAGACACAGGGCGGAAACAACTCCGGCGATGAGAGAGCCAAGCAGCGCGCTGTCTTTTCTTTTTGTCATAGTCGCGGCTCCTTTGTATTCGGTACAGTTACATCACGGTCAGTGCGGTCAGGGCATACCCGAACATGTTGTCCCGCAGGATCAGCTCGGCGGTGAAGGAGAGGAGCGTTTCTTCCTCGGCCAGATAGACCAGTCGGCCGGAGAGAGAAACACCGGCGGGATTTTCCACACACTCGTCGATGACCACCTGGGACAGATCGTCGCTGCCGCAGTAGAGGCGGTACTCATCAAACTCGGGGGCATAGCTCATGCGGTCGCTCAGCTCCTCGGGCAGATCGGCGGGGGAGAGGGGCGCGGGGAGAATGGCGGCGGAATAATCCAGCACGGCCTCGCCGGGGAGGACCAGCACATCATCTTCGAACCATGCCCGGGAATCCATCTGTCCGTACATGGACAGCAGGTTATAGAGCATCTCCCAGGAGAGGATATTTTCCTCGGCAGTGAAGGAGGTCACACCCTGATTGTCCATAGCCAGCAGAACGCCGTGCAGCGCGGGGAGCATGGAAGCCACATCGGTCTGCGCGGGAGCGTTACCGGGTACATAGAGGTAAACAGCTTCGGATTCGGCGGCGGTTTCGTCCTCTGCCAGTGCGGTGGTGCCCAGAGGGAGCAGCAGTGCAAATGCCAGCAGTACGGTCAGCAGAAGTTTTTTCATAAGGGAGCCTCCTTTCCTTTATTGTAATTTTATTATATGCGATGGGGCTGTTACTTTCCCATCAAAGAGATTACAAAGCGGAAGATAAATGGTTACAAACAGGTGTCAAAAGTGGCAGGACAGATACAAAAACCGCAATATGTGGACAAACTGTGAATTTTGAATCCATATATCTTGAAAATTGTGGAGGGATATCGTATACTGACCTCACAAGAGGAAAGGAGGAACACAGAATGCTGGGTTCTTTGATCATGGGTGCCATCGTGGGTTGGATCGCCGGCAAGATCATGGGTCTTGAGGGTGGACTGATCCGCAACATCATCGTGGGCGTCATCGGTTCCTTTGTGGGCAGCTTCGCTTTCGGACTGATCGGCTTTTCCGCACACGGACTGATCGCCAATCTCATCGTCGGCACTGTGGGTGCCTGTCTGTTCGTCTGGATGGCCAGAAAGATCCTTCGCTGAGAGGGAAGTCCTTCCTGTGCAGTATATGCACGATGCGGCACCGTATACCAAGAGCGCATGGATGTGCGCTCTTTTTTTATTTTTCTGCCGGGGCGCTGTTCTTGACCGCCGTCCCCCTTTGCGCTACAATGGAGCCAATGATTTTTACCGGAACAGGATGAACAACTATGCTGACACACGAACAGGAACTTCGATTTGTAAAGGCGCGCCGTGAGGCCATTGCCCGGGATTTTCTGCGCCTCAATCCCGAACAGCGGCAGGCGGTCCTTGCCACCCAGGGTCCCGTCCTGCTGCTGGCGGGCGCGGGCAGCGGCAAGACCACCGTCCTCATCAGCCGCATCGCCAACCTGATGCGCTACGGAAACGGCTCCGACAGCCCGGAGGTCCCCGCACACATCACCGAGGATGATCTGCGTTTTCTGGAGGAGTACGCCAATAGCGGGCAGGGGGACAAGCTGCGTCAGGAGAGTCTTTGCGCCCTCGACCCCGCTGTGCCCTGGAGCATTCTGGCCATCACCTTTACCAATAAGGCCGCCGGTGAGCTGAAAGAGCGTCTGTCCCTCATGCTGGGGCCCAGCGCCGAGGATGTGTGGGCATCTACCTTCCACTCCGCATGTGTGCGCATCCTGCGCCGTGACATTGAGAAGCTGGGCTTTGCCAAGACCTTCACCATTTACGACACCGACGACTCCCTGCGGGTCATCAAGGAGATTTTGAAAGCCCAGGGGCTGGACGACAAGCAGTTCCCGCCCCGCAGCATTCTGAGTGTCATCTCCAAGGCCAAGGACGAGATGAAGCTGGCCGACCGGTTCCTGTCCGAGAGCGAAAAGGCGGGGGACTTCCGCATGGTCAAGATGGCAAAGGTCTATATGGAGTATCAGCGCCGTCTGTGGGACGCCAACGCGCTGGACTTTGATGACATCATCCTGCACACCGTCCGTCTGCTGCTGCAGGAGGAAGATGTCCGCCGCTATTACCAGAAGAAGTTTCGCTATGTCCTCATCGACGAGTATCAGGACACCAACAATCTGCAGTATCTGCTGGCCTCCACGCTGGCAGGGGGCTATGAGAACTTCTGTGTGGTGGGTGACGACGACCAGTCCATCTACCGTTTCCGCGGCGCCACCATTGAGAACATCCTCTCCTTCGAGAAGCAGTACCCCGCCTGCCGGGTCATTCGTCTGGAGGAGAACTATCGCTCCACCGGCCATATTCTGGAGTCTGCCAACGCCGTCATCCGCAACAATTACGGCCGCAAGGGCAAGAACCTGTGGACCAAGGCGGGGGAGGGCGAGAAGCTGCGTCTGCACACCGCCATGAACGAGCATGACGAGGCCAACTATGTGGCCGCCCGGATCATGGACGCTTACAGTCAGGGCCGCCGCTGGAAGGATCATGCTATTCTCTACCGCATGAACGCCCAGTCCCAGCAGATGGAAACTGCCTTCAAACGCAACGGCATCCCTTACCGCATCATCGGCGGCACCCGATTCTTTGACCGAGCCGAGGTCAAGGACATGATCGCCTATCTGGCCGTCCTCAACAACCCCGAGGACGATCTGCGCCTGACCCGCATCATCAATAATCCCCCCCGGGGCATCGGCGCCAAGACGGTGGAGACTGCCGCCGCCATCGCCCTGCAGGAGGAGAAGAGCATCGACTTTGTCATCCGAAATGCCCGCGCCTACCCCGAACTGGCCAAGTCTGCTGCAAAGCTGAAGGTCTTTACAGACCTTATGGATGAACTGAAAGGACTGCTCGAAGAGCTGTCTTTGGATGCCTTCTATGAGGAGCTGATGATCCGCTCCGGCTATGCCGCCATGCTGGAAACCAAGAACACCGTGGAGGACCGCACCCGGCTGGAAAATGTGCGGGAGCTGCTGACCTCCATCAACGGCTATCTGGAGAACATGGGGGAGGACGCTAATCTTGCCGGCTTCCTGGACGAGATCGCCCTCTATACCGATCTGGACAACCACGACCCCGATCAGGACTGCGTGGTCATGATGACCATGCACGCCGCCAAGGGTCTGGAGTTCCCCGTGGTGTTTGTGGTTGGCGCCGAGGAGGGTATCTTCCCCGGCATGCGGGCCATCGGTGAGCAGGAGGAGATGGAGGAGGAGCGCCGTCTGTGCTATGTGGCCATGACCCGCGCCCGGGAGCAGCTCTATCTGACCTGCGCCAATCAGCGCATGCTCTTCGGCCGCACCAGCTCCAACCGCCCCTCCCGCTTTACCCGGGAGATCCCCGAGGAGCATCTGGTGCGCTCCGGCCGCAGCGGATTTGATTCCTTCAATCAGGATGTGGAGTGGGGCGGTATGCCCAGCCGAACCTCCGGTTATGAGGGTTATGGCCGTGCCGCCCAGAGTCCCCAGCCCTC
>JAZQVX010000223.1:0-2615 GCA_045632045.1 Lawsonibacter sp. | reverse complement strand
ATTTTTGCAGCGATATTCCGGCTTTCTGCTGGACTTGAGCAACATGGGCATGATGATGGGACTGACTTTTTTGGTCATCATCCTCCTGCGCCCCGTGACCAACCGCCTGATGCGGCCCGGATACCGGATCTTTTTGTGGATGGTGGGGTGGATATCGTGGATCGGCTGGGGGTACGCGCAGCTGGGACGGATCAAATTTCTGCCTGTCACCTTCCGCCAGTTGATCGTTCCCCGCACCACGGACTATGGAGACGCCCCCGCCTTCCTGCCCGAGGTGCTGGAGGCTGGGGTGGAAACCTCCGTCATCCTCCCCGGCGGGGCGGAGATCCCCTTTACCCCGGGGCAGGTGACGGTGGTGCTGGCCGCGCTGGCGGGATGCGTCGCTTTCATCTTCCTAATCTGGTGGATCTTTGCCGGGGAGTACCGCTTTTTGAAGCGGTACCGGGAGGGACGCTGGCTCACCCGGGAGGAATTGAAGGAACTGGGCGTGGAGACGGGCAAATACTTCGTGGCCGTCAAGCTCTGCGATGACCTGCCCACCAGCTTCGTCACCACCGGAAGGTTCACTGGGGCGGAGTATGGGACGAATTATGCCATCTTCCTCCAGTCAGAATTGCCCAAAGAGCGGCAGAAGCTGATCCTTCAGCATGAGTTACAGCACATTTATGCCTCTCACATCGGGCTGAAAAGTTATATGACCCTCGCCCTCGTCCTGTTTTGGTGGAATCCGGTGGTCTGGCTGGCCTACCGGCTGACCTGTCGGGATATGGAACTGCACTGCGACGAGCGGGTGCTGCGCACCCTGAACGAGAGGGAGCGGCGGGAGTACGCCCGGATGCTGGTGGACCTGGGCAGCGGAAAATTCCTCTGGAACACCGCCGCTTCCTTCGGGGAGTGCGACACCGCCCTGCGGGTAAAGCACACCGTGGGGTGGAAAAAGGCCACCGATGTGGTGGACGCCATGGGCTTTCTGCTGGCGCTGGCCATGGCCCTGTTCCTGTTTACGGGAGCGGGGGACTGGACGGTGCCCGGCTATCGGGTGGAAGAAAATCTCGTGGCGAAGGAGCAAAGCTGGGACGGGGACAACACCGTCTGGTGGGAGTACGCCACGGGGCCCCAGGTCATCCGGGATATGCGGGCGTTTGCCAACCGCCCCTCCCTTGATCCCTTCAGCTTCTACGAGGTGGAGCAGGGGGAGGTCATCCTCTACAGCACCATGGGCGAGTGGCTGCGGTTCCGCTTTGAGCAGGACGCCGACGGCCTCTGGTGCCCGGTGGAGTGGGAATATCTGCCGGGAAAGGAACCCGAAGTCGAGGGGCTGGAATTTATCGCCCCGTGGACGAGACAGAGATAAAAAGACTGCCCCAAAGGAGGATATGCCATGAAAAAAGAAATGATCGTGAAGCGGGTCTACTGCGCGATTTTGGCTGCCCTGTCCGGGTACGGACTGTTCAACCATCTGCGGGACATGGTGACGGGAGTGGCACTGGACACCGGGATGTTTCTCAGTCTGATCGGGCTGATCGCCGGGGGTTACTTCTTCCTCCACCCCGAAAAGCTGGTTCTGGAGAAACTGGACTACGGCTTGCGGGCTTATTTTGGGGCCATCCTGAATGTGGGCGGCGGCCTGTTCTGCGTGTTCTACCTGTTTACGGGCATCAAGTTCGGCTGGCCGGAGAACTGGAAGGCCATCTGTGCGGTGATGGGGTTTCTGTCCGTGACGGGATATTTGCTCCTGCCCTTTGAACGAAAGAAATGAGAGTTCCCCCCGTAAGGGGGGAACTTTTTTATTTCCGCAGAATATTCTCCGAAATTTCGCTCAGGGCCTGGGCCGCCTCCATGTCATAGCGGTGGCTCTTGGCCAGATCGCCCAGGGACAGGATGCCCACCAGCTTGGAATTCTCCACCACCGGCATCCGCCGCACCTGATGGGCCGCCATGGCGAGAGCGGCGGCGTGGACATCCTGGGAGGGGGCGAGGGTGGCAGGGGAGCGGGACATAATATCCCGCACCGGGGTCTGGGCGGGGTCCTCCTCCGGAGCCACACAGCGCAGGACGATGTCCCGGTCGGTGACGATGCCCCGCAGGCGCCTGTCCGGGGTGCAGACCGGGAGTGCGCCCACATTGTATCGGCTCAAAAGCCGGGCCGCCAGCGCCGCCGAAGCGGAGGGCTCGATGGTGATGACCTTGGGGTTCATAAGCTCCTGTACTGTCATAAGATGACCGCCTTTCCTGATTCTTTATCCACAGTTTGCCCGAAAGGACAGAAAGCTAAACAGGAGAGGAAACTTGGCTCCCCCTTTACGGGGGAGCTGTCGGCGAAGCCGACTGAGGGGGTCACTGCGCCGGGCGATTACCCCCTCCGACCCGCTTCGCGGGCCACCTCCCCCGCAAGGGGGGAGGCCATTTCGTTCTCTTGAAGGTTTTGCGGTTTTAGCAGTCCGGCAAATAAAGTGTAAACATTTTATGAACCCCCTTGCATTTTCGCTTCGATGGTAGTATCATACCGTTAGCACTCGACCGCATAGAGTGCTAACTTATGGAATGATACATTTTTTGATATACGGAGGCACCCCAATCATGGAAACCAAGCAGTTTAAGGCAGAATCCCAGCG
>JAZQVX010000222.1:0-8036 GCA_045632045.1 Lawsonibacter sp. | reverse complement strand
CGGCAGAGGAGAAAAGCTGGAACGTTGGGGAAAATATACCCTGGTCCGTCCGGACCCCCAGGCCATCTGGAACACCCCCCGCCGTCATCCCGGCTGGAAGAAATTTGGCGCTAGATACGCCCGCTCCAACACCGGCGGCGGTCAGTGGCAGAACAAGTCCATGCCCGAGCGCTGGACCATCAAGTACGGCAACCTGACCTTCAACATCAAGCCCATGAACTTCAAGCACACCGGCATCTTCCCCGAGCAGGCTGCCAACTGGGACTTCGCCATGGACCAGATCCGTCACGCCGGCCGCCCCATCCGTGTGCTGAACCTGTTCGCCTATACCGGCGCCGCCACCGTGGCCTGCGCCTCCGCCGGCGCCACCGTCTGCCATGTGGATGCCGCCAAGGGCATGGTGGCCTGGGCCAAGGAGAACGCCAAGTCCTCCGGTCTGGAAAACGCCCCCATCCGCTGGATCGTGGACGACTGCGCCAAGTTTGTGGAGCGTGAGATCCGCCGCGGCAAGAAGTACGACGCCATCATCATGGATCCTCCCTCCTACGGCCGCGGCCCCACCGGCGAGGTCTGGAAGCTGGAAGAGAACCTGTTCCCCTTCGTGGAGTTGGTCTCCGGCGTTCTGAGCGACGATCCCCTGTTCATCGTCATGAACACCTATACCACCGGTCTGGCTCCCAGCGCCGTCACCTACATCATGGAGACTGTCATCTCCAAGAAGTTCGGCGGCCACACCGAGAGCCAGGAGCTGGGTCTGCCCGTCACCGAGTCCGGTCTGGCTCTCCCCTGCGGCGTCACCACCCGCTGGACCGCCAAGTAAAGAAAGGGTTTGCTATGAGCAACGCTATCATCGAAATCAAAGATCTCCACTTTGCCTATTCCGATACCGAGGAGGCCTCCCCCTCCGTCCTCAACGGCGTGGATCTGGCCATTGAGGAGGGTTCCTTTGTGGCTGTGCTGGGCCATAACGGCTCCGGCAAGTCCACTCTGGCCAAGCATCTCAACGCCATCCATCTGCCCACCGGCGGCACCGTCTATGTGGACGGAATGGACACCGCCAAGGAGGAGCTTCTGCTGGACATCCGCCGCACCATCGGCATGGTCTTCCAGAACCCCGATAACCAGATCGTGGCCAATGTGGTGGAAGAGGATGTGGCCTTCGCCCCCGAAAATCTGGGTGTCCCCTCCGACGAGATCCGTCAGCGGGTGGACAACGCCCTGAAGGCCGTGGGCATGTATGAGTTCCGGGAGCACGCTCCCCATCTGCTCTCCGGCGGTCAGAAGCAGCGCATCGCCATCGCCGGCGTCATCGCCATGCAGCCCCGCTGCATCGTGCTGGACGAGCCCACCGCCATGCTCGACCCCAACGGCCGCGCCGATGTGCTGCGCACCATCAAGCAGCTCAACCGCGCCAGCGGCGTCACCGTGGTGCTCATCACGCACCACATGGACGAGGCCGCTCAGGCCGACCGTCTCGTGGTCATGGCCAAGGGCAAGGTCATCGCCGACGGCGAGCCCAAAAAGGTCTTTCAGGATGTGGAGGGCCTCAAAGCCGTGGGTCTGACCGTCCCCCACACCACCGAGCTGCTCTGGCAGCTGCGTCAGGAGGGACTGGATCTCCCTCTGGACGCCCTGAGCGACGAAGAGTGCGCACAGGCTCTGTACGAGCTGCTGAGCAAATAAACTCCTGATTTTCGGGCGCCAGCCCCAAGGGCGGTGCACCACTACGAATTGAGGATATACAATGGAGAAAATCATCGAAACAAAAAACCTCTCCCACATCTACTCCGCAGGCACCCCCTTTGAGCGGGGCGCTTTGAAGGGCGTGGACTTCTGCGCCTATGAGGGAGAGTATCTGGGCATCATCGGCCACACCGGCTCCGGCAAGTCCACCATGATCCAGCATCTCAACGGACTGCTCAAGCCCACCTCCGGTCAGGTGCTCTATAAGGGCCAGGACATCTGGTCCGATCCCAAGCTCACCCGCATGACCCGCTTCAATGTGGGTCTGGTCTTCCAGTACCCCGAGTATCAGCTCTTTGAGGAGACCGTTTACAAGGACATCGCCTTCGGCCCCCGCAACATGGGGCTGGACGAGGCCGAGATCGACCGCCGCGTCCGCGCCGCCGCCTATTTTGTCGGTCTGCGGGACGATCAGCTGGACAAGTCCCCCTTTGAGCTCTCCGGCGGTCAGAAGCGCCGCGTGGCCATCGCCGGCGTCATCGCCATGGAGCCCAAGGTACTGATCCTGGACGAGCCCACCGCCGGTCTGGACCCCGTGGGCGTGGAGTCCATTCTGAAGAACATCCGGGACTATCATGAGGCCCACAACGCCACCATCATCATGGTCTCCCACTCCATGGAGGATATGGCCCGCACCGTGGATCGCCTTGTGGTGTTCAACGGCGGCAAGATTCCCTTCCAGGGTACCCCCCGCGAGGTCTTCTGCCACGGTCAGGAGCTGGAGGACATGGGTCTGGGCGTCCCCCAGATGACCCGGGTCTTCAACCGTCTGCGCGCCATGGGCGTGGACATTGACCTCTCCGTCTACACCACCGAGCAGGCCAAAAAGGCCATTCTGGAAAAGCTGGGAAAGGGGGCAAAATAAATGGCACTGAAAGACATTACCCTGGGTCAGTACTTCCCCGGCAACTCCTTCGTCCATCGTCTGGACCCCCGCAGCAAGATCCTCGCCGTGGCGATGTATATCATCGCTTTGTTCCTGTGCAAGTCCTTTGTCAGCTACGGCGTCATGTTCCTGCTGCTGGCCACCGCCATCAAGGTGTCCAAGGTCCCCCTGAAGTCCATTCTGGGCGGTCTGAAGCCCATCGTGTTTCTGGCATGCTTCACCGCCATTCTGAACCTGTTCACCACCCCCGGTGAGACTGTGCTGGTGAAGGTCTGGGTGCTGACCATCACGCTGGAGGGCGTGTTCAACGCCTTCTTCATGGTGGTGCGTATCATGATGCTGATCGCAGGCACCTTCCTGCTGACCTACACCACCTCCCCCATCCTGCTGACCGATGGTCTGGAATCTCTGCTCAGCCCCCTGAAGAAGGTGGGCGCTCCCATTCACGAGCTGGCCATGATGATGTCCATCGCTCTGCGCTTTATCCCCACCCTCATTGAGGAAACGGACAAGATCATGTCCGCCCAGCGGGCCCGCGGCGCAGATTTCGAAAGCGGCAACCTCATCCAGCGGGCCAAAGCCCTCATCCCCCTGCTGGTGCCCCTGTTCGTTTCCTCCTTCCGCCGCGCCGACGAGCTGGCTGTGGCTATGGAGTGCCGCTGCTACCGCGGCGGAGCGGGCCGCACCCGCCTGCGCCAGCTGAAGTATCAGAACATCGATACCCTGACTCTGGTGCTCTTTGTGGCCGTGACCGTCCTGGTGGGCGTTCTGGGCCGCTTCGGACTGTAATAACCGTAATATCTTCGGTAGGGGGGCGGTCTCCGTGCCGCCCCGCTCTATCGCACCAACAACGGGCCGGCGCAGAGGCCGGCCCCTACTTTTCCCAAAAATGGTGATCAAATGGAACGCAATATTGCTCTGAAACTGATGTATAACGGCTCCGCCTACCACGGCTGGCAGGTGCAGAAAAACGCCGTCACCGTGGCTGAGACCCTGGAAAAGGCTCTGTCCACCATCGTGTGCCACCCCGTCAAGTGTACCGGCGCGGGCCGCACCGACGCAGGCGTCCACGCCGAGACCTACATCGCCAATTTCCGCACCACCTCCACCATTCCGCTGGACCGGCTGCCTCTGGCGGTGAACACCCGACTGCCCAATGACATCGTGGTGGTCAAGGCCACCGAGGTTCCCATGGAGTTTAACGCCATCGGCTCCTGCCACCGGAAGGAATACACCTATCGCATTTACAACACCCGTCTGGGCAACCCCTTCCATGTGGACAGAGCCTGGTTCTACCCCCGCCGACTGGATGAGAAGATCATGCAGAAGGCCGCCGACCAGTTCGTGGGTACCCATGACTTCCGGGCTGTGCGCTCCGTGGGCACCGAAACAAAGACCACCGTACGCACCGTCTATTACTTCGACATCACCCGTGACGGCGATATGATAGAATGCCGGGTGTGCGCCAACGGTTTCCTGTATAACATGGTGCGGGCCATGGTGGGCACCGTGGTCTACGCCGCCGAGGGGAAGCTCAACCCCGAGGATATCCCCGCCATTCTGGAATCCGGCAACCGCACCCTCGCCGGTCCCACCGTCCCTCCGGGCGGACTTTACATGACCAAGCTTTGGTATGATGAGGATGTTCTGTAATGTCTGACACCAACACCAAAAAACCGAACATTGTACTGCGCATTCTGGCCCTGCTGGTCACCATCGCCCTGGTGCTGGGCGCACTGGCACTGGTGGTCTATCGCGACAAGCTGAATCTGGACGCGCTGGAGCGCTGGCTCACCGCCCGCCAGCTGGAAACGGACGAATCCGGTCTGCCCGCCCCCTTCACCCACGCCGGCGGCGACGAGCTGTCTTTGGCATTTCTCAACAAGGGCATCCTGTTCTCCTCCGCCACCGGCACCCACTACTACGCCGTCAACGGCGACGAGTACGCCGGCCGGGTGCTGTCCATGGACGATCCCGTCCTCACCGCCGGAGCGAAAACCGGCGCTGTCTATGACGCGGGCGGCCAGTCTGTTTTCCTCTTCCGCGAGGGCGCGCAGAGCGCCGATCTGACGCTGGAGGGCAACGCCGATGTGCTGTCCGTGCGTGCCAACGATGCCGGCTGGATGGCCGTCACCGCCCAGCAGAGCGGCTATAAGGGGGCTGTCACCGTCTATAATGCCGCGGGCGAGAAGGCCATTCAGATCAGTCTGTCCTCCACCTTCGTGGTGGACGCCGCCATCTCCCCCGACAGCAAGACCGTTGCCGTGGTCACCATCGATCAGGAGGGCGGCACCTTCCACAGCCGGGTATGGTTCTATCCCGTCAACCGCACCGAGCCCTCCGCCAAGCTGGATCTGGGCAATGTGGTGGTACTGGATATGGATTTTGAGTCCTCCAACCTCTTCCTGCTGTGCAGCGACCGGCTGCTGACCATGGACACCAAGGCGGAAAATGTGGCCAGCTATCCCTTCGCTCATCAGTATCTGAAGGGTTACAGCCTCCGGGGCGACGGTTTTGCCCTGCTGCTCATGAGTTCCTATGCAACAGGCAGCGCCGACACCGCCATCTCTCTGGACAACAAGTGTACCCCTCTGGCCCATCTGCCCCTGTCCGGTCAGATTCTGGACTTTGACTGTGCCGGCTCCTACGCCGCCCTGCTCACCGGCAGCGAGCTGACCATCTACGACACCGCACTGGTGGAAAAGTCTCTGCTCAGCGACACCCAGAGCGCGCGGCACATCTCCCTGCGCGCCGACGGCGCCGCCGCACTGGCCCACCATCAGCAGTGCTGGCTGTATATCCCCGAATAAGGAAAGGTTCCCATGCATCCCATTATTTTTGATTTGCTTATCGTGCTGATCGTGCTGATCTCCACCCTTCTGGGTCGGCGCAGGGGCTTTATTCTCACCCTGTGCGGCTTTCTGGCCCTGTTTGTGGCACTGATCGGCGCTGGCATTCTCACCAATCTGCTGGCAAAACCCGTCAGTCTTCTCGCCCTCCCCTTTGTGGAAAACGCGCTGGATCAGGTCATCCAGCCCGCCGCCGAGGGCGCCGTCTACGCCACCATCGATCAGGTCATCGCCCTGATGGAACAGTCCGATCTGCTGCGGCCTCTGGCCGCCGGTGTGGCACAGGCCGTGGATCAGGGGGCACTGGATATGACGCTGGACGCCGTTCACGCCGTGGCCGTGTTTCTGGCCGAGCAGCTGACCCGTCTGGTCATGTTCCCCCTGTTTTTCCTGCTGATCATGCTCATCTGGACCGTCCTGAGCCACCTGCTGGATCTGGCCTTCCATCTGCCCGGTCTGAACTTCCTCAACCGCACCGCGGGACTGCTGCTGGGCTTCACCCGGGGCGTGCTGCTGGCTTACGGACTGTGCTGGCTGCTCAAGGACAACTATCTCCCCCAGTCGGTCATCGACGGCGGTCTGCTGCTGCCCTGGTTCTGCGGCAGCAATCCTCTTCTGAATATTTCCATTCTGAATTCATGAAGTGTTCATAATTATCGGGTATAATCCCCCTTGCAACCTCCCGGGTGTGGACTTCACCCCGGTTTGATATCCTCCCGAAAGGAGTTTTTCGTATGCATCCTGCTATGTGCAGCCGCTGCGGCAAGAATCCCGCAGTGGTCTACATCACCAAATTCGAAAACGGCGGCACCGTCAACGAGGGTCTGTGCCTGCGCTGCGCCAAAGATCTGGGCATCAAGCCCATCGATGATATGTTCAAGAAGATGGGCATCAACGACGAGGATCTGGATCGTCTGACCTCCGAGATGGTCAGCGCACTGGGCGGCACCGAGGGTCTGGAGGCTCTGATGAATCAGCCCGCACCCGAGGACACCGGCGACGAGGACGACGGCCGCACCGCCACCTTCCCCTTCCTCAACCAGCTCTTCGGCGGTCATCCCCCCAAGGAGGCCGAGCAGGGCGGCGAGTCCGGTCAGGAGCAGTCTGCCCCCTCCGCACCCAAGCAGCCCAAGCAGTCCAAGCGCAAGTTTCTGGATAACTACTGCATCAACCTCAGCCAGCGTGCCCGGGAGGGCAAGCTGGACAATCTGATCGGCCGCGACCGGGAGCTGCAGCGGGTCATCCAGATCCTGAACCGCCGCCAGAAACACAACCCCTGTCTCATCGGTGAGCCCGGCGTGGGTAAGACCGCCATTGCAGAGGGTCTGGCCCAGAAGATCGTCCGGGGCGAGGTGCCCTATAAGCTGGTGGACAAGGAAGTCTATCTGCTGGATCTCACCGCACTGGTGGCCGGCACCCAGTTCCGCGGCCAGTTCGAGAGCCGCATGAAGGGTCTGATCGAAGAGATCAAGAAATTCGGCAACATCATCCTCGTCATCGACGAGGTGCATAACATCGTGGGCGCCGGCGACGCCGAGGGCTCCATGAACGCCGCCAACATCCTCAAGCCCGCCCTGAGCCGCGGCGAACTGCAGGTCATCGGCGCCACCACCCTCAACGAGTACCGCAAGCACATCGAGAAGGACACCGCTCTGGAGCGCCGCTTCCAGCCCGTCATGGTGGAGGAGCCCTCCATTGAGGACAGCGTGAAGATCCTGGAGGGCATCGCCCCCTATTACGAGCAGTATCATCAGGTGACCATCTCCCCCGCCATCTGCCGTCAGGCCGTTGTCATGAGTGAGCGCTACATCACCGACCGCTATCTGCCCGACAAGGCCATCGACCTCATCGACGAGGCCTGTTCCAACATCAATCTGGAGAACCGCTCCCTGGCCCGTCTGGCCGATGTGGAGAAGGAACTGGCCGATCTGGCCAAGGAGCGGGAGGTCATGACCGCCGCCGCCACCGATCAGGCATACGAGCGTCTGGCCACCATCCGCTCCATGGAGCTGCGCCTCAACGCCGAGCGTGACTCCCTGCTGGAGCAGCCCCAGCCCGCGCTGGACGAGGAGCATCTGGCCAATGTCATCGAGCTTTGGACCAATATCCCCGCCAGCCGCATTCAAGAGAAGGAGTACTACCGTCTGGCCAAGCTGGAGGAGCGTCTGAAGGGCCACATCATCGGTCAGGACGAGGCTGTCGCCGCTGTGGCCGCCGCCGTCCGCCGTGGCCGCGTGGGCATCAGCCCCAAGCACAAGCCCGTTTCCTTCATCTTCGTGGGCTCCACCGGCGTGGGCAAGACCGAGCTGGTCAAGCAGCTCTCCGCCGACCTGTTCGACACCCCCGAGTCTCTCATCCGTCTGGACATGTCCGAGTTCATGGAGAAGCACGCCGTCTCCCGCATCATCGGCTCTCCCCCGGGTTATGTTGGCTATGACGAGGCCGGTCAGCTCACTGAGAAGATCCGCCGCAAGCCTTACTGCGTGGTCCTCTTCGACGAGATTGAAAAGGCTCACCCCGATGTGCTGAACATCCTGCTGCAGATCCTGGATGATGGC
>JAZQVX010000221.1:0-6057 GCA_045632045.1 Lawsonibacter sp. | reverse complement strand
ACGCCACCACCCGCGTCCAGCCTCCCACGGACAAGGGCCGCCGCCTGAAGATCTACTACATGACTCAGGCCGGCATCCGTCCCCCTCATTTTGTCTGCTTCTGCAACGAAGCAAAACTGTTCCACTTCTCCTATCAGCGCTATCTGGAAAACCAGATCCGCTCCACCTTCGGTCTGGAGGGCACTCCTGTGCGCATGACCATCCGCCAGAAGAGCGAGAAGGAGGACTAAGGGGATGGATCTTGCTATGCTTGCGGTTTTTGGCTCCTTCTGGATCCCCGCATTGGCTGCTGCAGTCATCGCCTATTTCTGCGGCTGTTTCAACGGCGCGGTCATCGTTTCCAAGTACATCCTGCGGGACGATGTCCGCAACCACGGCAGCGGCAACGCCGGTCTGACCAATTTCTACCGCACCTTCGGCGGTCCGCTGACCTTTGTGGTCATTCTGACCGATGTGCTGAAGGCTGTCGTTGCGGTTCTGGCTTCCGTGGCTCTGTTCCGCGGCTGTATCGTTGACGAGTTCCCCATTCTGGTGCTGGCAAGATATTGGGGCGGTCTGTTTTGCCTGCTGGGCCACATGTTCCCCTGTATGTTCGGCTTCAAGGGCGGCAAGGGCATCCTCTCCGGCGGCACCGTGGCGCTGATGATCGACTGGCGTGTGGCGCTGGTGGTCTGGGGCGGCTTTCTGGTGCTGGCTGTGCTGACCAAGTATGTCTCTCTGGGCTCTGTCTGGGCCGGTGCTTCCTTCCCCTTTGCCACTTGGTTTGTCTATCAGAATGCTCTGCTGACCCTGATGGGTCTGTTCATGGGCGGTCTGGTGGTCTATATGCACCGCGGCAACATCAAGCGACTGCTCAACGGAACCGAGAGCAAATTCTCCCTGCGTAAGAAGAAATGACCGTCTGATAAGGAGGTTTTTCCATATGAAGATTACCGTACTGGGCAGCGGCGCCTGGGGCACCGCTCTGGCACTGCTCCTGCTGGAGAACGGCAACGATGTCACCCTCTGGTCCTACACAGAGGAGGAATCCGCCGTTCTGCGTGAAACTCACGAAAACCCCATGCTCAAGGGCGTTCCCCTGCCCGAGGAGCTGAAGTTCTCCACCGACATGACCTGCGTGAAGGGCTGTGGTCTGGTGGTCATGGCCACTCCCTCTTTTGCCGTGCGCTCCACCGCCGCCAAGCTGAAGGAACTGGCCGATCCCGGCACCATCATCGTTTCCGTGTCCAAGGGCATCGAGAAGGATACCTCCCTGCGCCTGAGCCAGGCCATCGAGGAGGAGATCCAGGGTAAGTGCCCTGTGGTGGTCCTGTCCGGCCCCTCCCATGCCGAGGAAGTGGGCCGTCATATCCCCACCGGTGTTGTGGCCGCCGCCGATACGCTGGAGATCGCCGAGAAGGTGCAGGACATCTTCATGAACCAGCGCTTCCGCGTCTACACCAGCGACGACAAGGTGGGCACCGAGATCTGCGCCGCTTTGAAGAATGTCATCGCCCTGTGTGCCGGTGTCTGCGACGGCATGGGCGCCGGTGACAACACCAAGGCTCTGCTCATGACCCGCGGTCTGGCCGAGATGGCCCGACTGGGCGTGGCTCTGGGCGGCAAGAAGGAGAGCTTCACCGGTCTGGCCGGTACCGGCGATCTGATCGTCACCTGCTGCTCCATGCACTCCCGCACCCGCCGCTGCGGCATCCTCATCGGTCAGGGCAAGCCCGTGGATGAGGCCATCAAGGAGATCGGCGCCGTGGTCGAGGGCTATTACGCCGCCGCCAACGCCTGCGCCCTGGCCAGCAAGGTGGGCGTGGAGATGCCCATCGCGCAGGCCGCCTATCAGGTTCTGTACGAGGGCCGTCCCGTCCACGGTGTGGTGGACTCCCTCATGGGCCGTGCCAAGCGCTCCGAGCTGGAAGAGAGCTGGACTTAACAACGAGTCATTAAAATGTGCCTGCCCGGTTTCCTTTGAATTGGGCAGGCACATTGTTTATAGAGGAGGATACCCTATGAAGTTCAAAATGGTACACGAGAACTACAATGTCGCGGATCTGGACAAGTCCCTCGCCTTTTATGAAAAAGCGCTGGGTCTGACCGAAAAACGCCGCAAAAACGGCGACGGTTTTATCATTGTCTATGTGGGCAACGAGAACAGCGACTTTGAGCTGGAGCTGACCTGGCTGGAGGGACACCCTCAGCCCTACAATCTGGGCGAGTGCGAATTCCATCTGGCATTCCGTACCGACGACTTTGAGGCCGCCCACAAGCTCCATGAGGAGATGGGCTGTATCTGCTACGAGAACCCCGCCATGGGCATCTATTTTATCATCGACCCCGACGGCTACTGGCTGGAGATCGTCCCCACCAGAAAGTGATTGGCAGAAAAAAAGCACGAACAGAAATGTTCGTGCTTTTTTTGTATGAGATTGAAAATTCACTCGATCAGCAGATCAACCTGACGCAGCTGCTGAAGAAAGTCCTGAATGTCGGCGCGGGCAGTCTGTTCCGATACCTCAAATTGTTCTGTCACGGCGGCAGTGAGGCAATCCAGGTCGGTATCCCGCTCCAGACAGGTCCAGATGAGTTTGCTCACCTGATTGAGCATGATCATTCCGTTAAATTTCAGCGCAGTGGGGCCAATGGGGACGGCGAGGATCTCATCAGTGATTTGCCGGATTACGAATTCACCGTTTAATTTCATGTATAAAGCTCCTGTTCAAGTCATTTCGTCATCTGGAAGTACATTGTTTTGATCTGTGGGGTTCATACATATCGTTTCACTTTTTGATCAAAACAAACGGTATGCGTGGATTTATACAGGAAATAAGTCGGTCAATTTCCGGCATATAGGAACAGCGATTGACAGCAGACTGTCGCAGTCATGAAAACCTGTCTGAGTCTTTGTAAATCGGGGGGTGTAGAGGTGGAAATACTTCACATCCAATACTTCACACATTATATTGCATCATGGACAACAAAAGGACACACCGCCGAGGCGTCTTCGAATCGATCGAAATACCCTCGGCGGTGTTAAGTATTAATCCTGTTTCATTTGAGCGTATTTTGCGGTGGTGAATTCCGCCCAGGAATAGTTGGTCAGATACTCGCCGCGGAAGGAGTTGATGGCCACCAGATCGCCCTGCTCGTACTCATACGCGTCGCATTTGATTTGCGTTTTGTCAATCATCTGCATTTGAAAGACCTCTGTATCTTATATCCTCGCAGGTGAGGATTTGTTGTCTGATTCTGAAAATTACCATAAAGAAAGCGGTTTGCATACCGAATTGGGAAAAATAGGCCGAAATACATTGGGATTGTTTGGTGTCATAGAACAAATATGACGGGAATGAAAAGCCGGCTAAGACTTTGAAAGCACGCACTTAACATGTTCATGCTTTTTCTTTGGGCGATCCTGCACCTCAGTGCCCGCGTCGGCGTAGTCTGGAGAAACCGCTTATGGGAGGGATCATCATGCAAACAGGCGAACTTGTGGTGCGTGTCTACGCCACTGCGGCTCAGCTTCCGCTGGAGGGGGCCACGGTGGTGGTGACGACCAAAGAAGAAAACGGGAAATTTTCCCTCATCTCCCTGCAGAAAACAGACCGCAGCGGAATGACAGACTCCATCGTCGTCCCGACCCCGGATGCCATCGACTCCACCCGGCAAGATCCCCCGGAGCGCCCCTACCGGGACTGCGAGGTGTGGGCGGAGCATCCCGGGTTTCTGGTTCAGCGGGTGGAGGGGGTGCAGGTGTTCCCCGGCATCACCACCCGGCAGGACATGGAGCTTATCCCCCTGGGGGAGGGAGAGCATCCTCTGGGCTATGTAGACACCCGGGACATCACCCGGCAGAATCTGTGAGGTGCCGCCGTGGCCATCGTCATCGAACCCTACATTCCCGAAACCATTACTGTCCATCTGGGACCGCCCGACGCCCCGGCGGAGAATGTGACGGTCAGCTTTCCCGACTATGTGAAGAATGTGGCCTCCAGTGAGATCTATCCCACATGGGAGCCTGCCGCCATCCGGGCCAATGTGCTGGCAATCATCTCCTTTGCGCTCAACCGTGTCTATACCGAGTTCTACCCCAGCCGGGGCTATGACTTCCAGATCACCTCCAGCACCGCCTATGACCAGAAATTTATCCGTGGGCGAAATTTCTTCGACAGCATCAGCGAAGTTGTGGACGACATCTTTGACAACTATCTGCGCCGGGAGGGGGCGCTGGAGCCCCTTGCCGCCAATGTTGGCAGTATAAAACCACTACCAAGAAAAATAGGAGAATCCAGCTTAAATCCATTTGTAAATTCAATATTAGTAAAGCGAATGTGCATTACGGGTGTAAAAGGGGATGAGATGTGAAAAATGGACCGAATGAAGGCGCCTGTATAGTTTTTGACCCTTCGACACAAGCTGATCCCAAGGATGAGCGAAGGATGTGGAACGATTGCAAAATCATTTGCGGGGCGAGACAAGCCCCTATTTGCTTCAGCACGTGGACAACCCGGTGGACTGGTATCCATGGGGTGAGGAGGCGTTCCGAAAGGCAAGGGAAGAGGACAAGCCTGTTTTTCTCAGCATCGGTTACAGCACCTGCCACTGGTGCCATGTCATGGCCCACGAGAGCTTTGAGGATGCGGAAATCGCGGAGCTGTTGAACCGTTACTTTGTCTCCATCAAGGTGGACAAGGAGGAGCGTCCTGATGTCGACAGTATCTATATGGCCGTCTGTCAGGCATTTACGGGAAGTGGCGGCTGGCCCACCAGCATCTTCATGACGGCGGATCAGAAGCCCTTCTTTGCCGGGACCTATTTTCCCAAAAGTACCCGGGGACGCATGATCGGGCTGCGGGAACTTCTGATTCTGATCCACCAGAAGTGGAGCAGCGAGCGCCAGATTTTGATTGACCAGGCGGAGGAAATTGTTGCCCATCTGACAAAGGCTGATGAGTCAGGGGTTGTGCCTGCGGACACAGACCTGATTCATTCTGCCGTAGGGCTGTATAAGCACATCTATGACCGGGAGAACGGCGGCTTTGGCCGTGCCCCCAAATTTCCGACCCCACACAATCTTCTGTTTCTGCTGACCTGCTATGAGCGGCAGGGTGATTCCTCCTGTCTGGAGATGGCGGAGAACACCCTAATTCAAATGTACCGGGGCGGTCTGTTCGACCACATCGGATTTGGATTCTGCCGATATTCTACGGATGAGCGGTTTCTGGCGCCACATTTTGAGAAGATGCTCTACGACAATGCCCTGCTGATCCTTGCCTACTGTAAGGCCTATGAAGTGACCCGAAAACCGCTCTATCTGGACGTAGCGGAGAAAACTGCCGCCTATATTTTACGGGAGATGACTTCTTCGGAAGGCGGCTTCTACAGCGCTCAGGATGCCGACAGCGATGGGGAAGAGGGGAAATATTACCTCTTTGTCCCGGAGGAACTCAAAAAACTGCTGGGTCAGCAGGAGGGAGAGGATTTCTGCCGTCAGTTTGGTATTACCGAGGGCGGAAACTTTGAGGGCAAGAACATCCCGAACCTGCTGAAGAGCGATTATGAGTACAGGTACGATGCCAAGGTTCTGGATCGTGTGCTGCAGTACCGTAAGGAGCGCAATTTCCTCCATCTAGACGATAAAATCCTGACAGCCTGGAACGGACTGATGATCGCGGCAATGTGCCGCCTGTACCAGAACAGCGGAAACCAGATTTATCTGGATGTGGCCAAACACGCAGACAGTTTTATTCAAACGAATCTGTGTGACGAGAACGGGCTGTATGTCAGTTGGCGGGACGGAAAGCGGGGCGTAAAAGGATTTTTAGGTGACTATGCCGCTTATCTTTTTGCCCAGCTTGCCCTGTATAGTGCGACACTGGAACAAGTATATCTGAACCGGGCACAGCAGCTCTGCCGGGATGTGCAGGACAAGTTCTCGGACGAAAAGAGCGGCGGCTTTTATCTGTACGGGGCGGAAAACGAGTCTTTGATCCTGCGCCCTAAGGACGACTATGACGGCGCGATCCCCAGCGGAAACTCGCTGATGGCATGGAATCTGGTGCGGCTGTC
>JAZQVX010000220.1:0-3327 GCA_045632045.1 Lawsonibacter sp. | reverse complement strand
GGAGCTGCGCGCCGCGCTGGAAGTCAGCCGCGATCTGGGCGGCCGCACCGTCGTCGAGCAGTACATCAAGGGTCGCGAGATGAGCGTGGGCATCTTCGAGGGCAAGGCCCTGCCTTCCATCGAGATCATCCCCAAAGAGGGCTTCTACGACTATGAGAACAAGTACCAGCCCGGTGCAGCCATTGATGTCTGTCCCGCTGAGATCCCCGCCGAGTGGGAGCGCAAGCTGGGCGAGGCCGCTGTGACCGTGTTCAACGAGCTGGGTCTGTCCGTCTACTCCCGCGCCGACTTCATCGTGACCGAGAAGGGCGAGGCATACTTCCTGGAGATCAACACTCTGCCCGGATTCACCCCCACCAGCCTGCTGCCTCAGGAGGCCGCCGCTGCCGGCATCGACTACGGTACTCTGTGCGAGCGTGTCGCCCTCAATTCTCTGGAAGCCAGAAAGGCAGGGCTGTAAATCATGCAGACCATCACTCTGGGCCAGTTGGTCGCCGCCGTCAACGGCCGCCTGCTGGGCTCCTATGACGATTTGAATACCACCATTGATGTTCTGGACACCGACAGCCGCGCCGTCCACGAGGGAGCGGTTTTCCTGCCCATCGTGGGTGAGCGCTTCGACGGTCACTCCTACATCGACTCCGCTTTGGGCAACGGTGCCGCAGGTACCTTTACCGACCGGGAGCTGGACAGCTATCGCGCCGATAAGTTCTATGTCAAGGTGGAAAACACCGAACTGGCCCTGCGGGATCTGGCGGTCTGGTATAAGTCCCAGTTTCCCATTCCCTTCGTGGCCGTGACCGGCAGCGTGGGCAAGACCACCGCCAAGGACATGATCGCCTGCGTTCTGGAGCAGAAGTTCCGTGTCCTCAAGACGGAAGGAAACTTCAACAACAACCTCGGTCTGCCCCTGACCGTCCTGCGCCTGACCGGCGAGCATGAGATGTGCGTGCTGGAGATGGGTATGGATCGCTTCGGCGAGATCGATTATCTGGCCAATGCCGTCAAACCTGATGTGGGTGTCATCACCAACATCGGCGATGCCCATATCGAGCGTCTGGGCAGCCGTGAGAACATCTTTAAGGCCAAGTGCGAACTGCTGCCTCATGTGCAGAAGAACGGCCTGCTGGTACTCAACGGTGACGACGACTTCCTGCCCTCTCTGCGGGGAAAGACCGAGCCCAATGCCGTGTTCTGCGGCGGGGGAGAGGGGCTGGATTATACCGCCCATGTCACCGGCGGCGACGGTCTGAGCTTCATCACCTGTGACATCGCCACCCCCAACATGGAGAAAACCGTGGAGATCCCCGCTCTGGGTGAGCACATGGTCTATCCCGTCACCATGGCCGCCGCTGTGGCCGAGCATTTCGGCCTGACCACTGAGGAGATCTGCCGCGGTCTGAACAGCTTCATCCCCACCAAGATGCGCATGAATGTCCACAAGCGAGCCGAGGGCATCGCCATTCTGGACGACTGCTATAACGCCAACCCTCAGTCCATGCGGGCCGCTATCAGCGTTCTGTCCGGCAGCCGCACCGAGCATAAAGTCGCCATTCTGGGCGACATGCTGGAGCTGGGTGAGTTCTCCGAATCTCTCCACACCTCCGTGGGCGAATATCTGGGGGAGAAGGGCATCCGCTGCCTCGTTGCCATCGGCCCCGAGTGCGCCCACATGGCACAGGCCGCCCGAAAGGCCGGTGTGGAGCATGTGTACCACTGCACCGACAAACAGGAAGCCATGGAGCATCTCAAACCCTGGCTGAAAGAAAATACCACATTCCTGGTGAAAGCCTCCCGCGGCATGCGTCTGGAAGAGATCAGCGCGTTCCTGTTGGAGCAGACCAAAGAAGGATAAGATAGATTATGATCGATATTTCCGTATCCGGACTCGTGAAGGAGTTCGAGGTTGGAAACAGAATACTGGACGGACTGAGCTTTCAGATCGACACCGGTGAGCGGGTTGGCATCCTCGGTCCCTACGGCTGCGGCAAGACCACGCTGCTGCGCATCCTCACCAATGTGGTGCGGGAGGACGAGGGCGATGTGGTCATCGCCCCCGGCAAGCGCATGGGTCTGATTTCTCAGATCCCTGTCTATCCCGCCGGTTACACCGTGGAGGATGTGCTGGACACCGCCTTCCGCTCTCTGCACGACATGGAGCAGGAGATGAACCGTCTGGCTGAGGAGATGGCCCACAACACCGATCCCGCCCTCATGGCCCGCTATGACAAGCTCACCGCGGCCTTTGAGACCGGCGGCGGCTACGACACCCAGACCAACAAGAACAAGGTCTGCAACGGTCTGTCCATCTCCGTCGACATGAGAAGTCGTCTGTTTGACCAGCTCTCCGGCGGCGAAAAGACCCGCGTCAATCTGGGTCGCCTCATTCTGGAGGACACCGACATCCTCCTGCTGGACGAGCCCACCAACCATCTGGATCTCCGGGCTACCGAGTGGCTGGAGGAGTATCTGGAAAAATTCCACGGCACCGTTCTCACCGTATCCCATGACCGCTACTTCCTGGACAAGGTGGTCAAGCGTGTCATTGAGATCCGCAACGGCAAGGCGGAGTTCTACTCCGGCAATTACAGCTTCTATGCCGTGGAGAAGGAGAAGCGGGAACTGGAGCGTCTGCGCCAGTACGAGAAGGAGCAGGCTGAAATCGCCCGCCTGACCGAAACCGCCCGCAAGATGCACGAGCATAACACTGAACTGCTCCACAAGCGAGCCTTCTCCATTGAAAAGCGCATCGCCCGTATGCGTACCACCGACCGCCCCACCAAGGAGCGCAAGATGACCGTCCGTTTCGGCGAGAAGGAGTTCCATGGCGACGAGGTGATGACCGTCAAGAACCTGAGCAAGGGCTTCGGGGATCGCACTCTTTTCTCTGATGTGGAGATGGAGGTGGTTGGCGGTGAGCGTATCGCTCTGCTGGGTGACAACGGCACCGGCAAATCCACCTTCCTGAAAATCATCATGGGGGAGGAGAGTCCCGACACCGGCAAGCTGAAATTCGGCCCCACGGTGAAGATGGGCTATCTGCCCCAGATCATCCACTTTGACCATCCCGAGCGCAATCTGGTGGACACCATGCTCTACGCACTGGACTGTACCCCCCAGACCGCCCGTGACCGCCTCGGTGCCTTTAAGTTCCGTGGCGAGGATGTCTTTAAGCCTGTTTCCGCTCTCTCCGGCGGTGAGCAGTCCCGTCTGCGCCTGTGTATGCTCATGGACGCCAAGATCAACCTGCTCATCCTCGACGAGCCCACCAACCATCTGGATATCCAGAGCCGCGAGTGGATCGAGGAGGCGGTGGAGGAGTACGAG
>JAZQVX010000219.1:0-4518 GCA_045632045.1 Lawsonibacter sp. | reverse complement strand
TTTCGGTGGGAGGTTCTGTTTCGGTGGGCAGGGTGAGGGTGGGGAAGTGAATTTCGCCATCGTTACGGTAGGAGGGAGTGCTGGCACAGCCGGTCAGCAGGAGCAGGCACAGGATCAGACAGAGAAGTTTTTTCATAAATAACCACCTTATATCATGTTTTGACCTTTTTGCGATGGATGGCGCGGACAAGGGCATAGATGCCGTAGCCAGTCAGGCAGCCGGCGGTGTTGAGGATCAGATCGTCCACATCGGAGGCACGGACGGCGAAGGGGAGCTGGATGATCTCGATGGTAAGGGAGATGAGAAAGCCGGTGAGGGTGACTTTTTTGAGGGTGTTGATGTTTTTGTAGATCAAGGGGGTGACGATGCCGGTGGGGATGAAAAGGGCAAAGTTGCCGATGAGGTTCAGCAGGAGGTCGCGCTTGGAATCGTAGTCCAACAGGTTCACAAAGGGGATCAGATTGACCCGGAAGGGCCATGCGGTGGCGGCGTCAAAGAGCAGGGGGGCGACTTTGCCGTCTACCTTGGAGAAGGGGTGGAAGGTGACACGGTGGATCACCAGGAGGTTCACGAGGAAAAAGAGCTGGATGGCTTCATATTTCCAGTTGATGGATCTGTTTTTGCGGTAAGCGCAGAGCCGGAAAATCAGCCAGAAGATGACCACGGCAAGGGAGCCGGCATAGAAGGGGATGTTAAGCATGGGAGAAACCTCCGTAATGTATATATAGTAATGATACTACAATTTATCGGGAAAGGGAAGAGAAAAAACACCACTTTGTGGTGGGGGAGGACGGATTCGCTTTTCTGCGGAAAAGCCAGGTTGGTAGCGAGTGTCCACCAGCATGCCGCTAAGAGCCGTCTTTCCAGTGTTAGAACAGGGGAGGACGGATTCGTTTGCATTTTCATTCCCTTTAGGGGAATGAAAATAGAGGTTGGGCTCCGCCGCGCCGTCGCCGGCAGCGCTCATCCGCGCTGCGTTAAATTGTTCGAATCCGCTCTCAATACAAAAAGTCCAACACCAAATGGTGTTGGGCTTTTTGTGGTGGGGGGGGACGGATTCGGACCATCGAAGCGAAACGCAGCAGATTTACAGTCTGTCCCCTTTGGCCACTCGGGAACTCCCCCATATGCACTTTTCCAGCTCGGTGGAGCCGGTAGACGGACTTGAACCCCCGACCTACTGATTACAAATCAGTTGCTCTACCGACTGAGCTATACCGGCGACTCTCGAACCGAACACGCTTATTATAGCACGGTATCGAAAAAAGTCAAGAACTTTTTTAAGTTTTTTTGTTAAAAGTTCTGGGGTGGGAAATCCACCCCAGAACTCGGAGAAAAACGGTTATTTTTTCTGCGGAAAATTAGAACTCCACGTCCATCTTGGCGATGACAGAAGCGCAGCGGGGACACAGACCCTCTTCATTTGCGCTCTCGGAGTGCATCCAGCAGCGGGGGCACTTGACACCCTTGGCTTCGCTGACGCCGATGGTCAGGCCGGGGAAGTTGACGCCGGTACCGACTTCTGCGCCTTCCTCGGCGGCATCCCAGTCGCAAGCGGAGACAATGCAGATCTCGGCCAGATTCTTGCCCTCGCAGGCGGCCTTGATGGTCTCATCGTCGGTGGACAGGGTCACACGGGCCTCCAGCGCCTTACCGATGCGCTTGTCGGCACGGGCCTTCTCCAGAATGCCGTTGACGTCCTGGCGCAGCTTCATGACGGTGGACCACTTGTCCATAGCGGCATCGTCCAGAGCGTATGCGGCGAAGGACTCGGGCATCTGGTTGAGCAGGACGTTGCGCTTGTCATCGCTGGAACGATGGGGCATGGCCTGCCAGATCTCGTCACAGGTGAAGGCCAGGATGGGAGCGAAGAGCTTGGTCATGGCATCCAGAATCAGGAACAGGGCGGTCTGGGCGGAGCGGCGGCGCAGGCCATCCTTCTCCTCACAGTATAGGCGGTCCTTCAGGATGTCCAGATAGAAGCTGGACAGATCAACAACGCAGAAATCGTTGATGGCGTGGGCGACTACATGGAATTCGTAGCCGTTGAAGGACTTGCGGACGGAGGCGACCAGAGCGTCCAGCTTGGTCAGAGCCCACTTGTCCAGCTCTTCCATATCCTCGGGAGATACCAGGTTGTCGGGATCGAACTCGTTCAGGTTGCCCAGGCAGTAACGGGCGGTGTTGCGGAACTTCAGATAGTTCTGGGCGATCTGCTTGAAGATCTCCTTGGAGCATCTTACGTCGGCATGGTAGTCGGAGGAAGCTGCCCACAGACGGACGATGTCGGCGCCGAAGTCCTTGATGAGTTCGGCAGGGTCGACACCGTTGCCCAGGGACTTGTGCATGGCGCGGCCCTGGCCGTCCACGACCCAGCCGTGGGTCAGAACCTGCTTGAAGGGTGCGCCCTGGTCCAGTGCGCCGACGGAAGTCAGCAGGGAGGACTGGAACCAGCCACGGTACTGGTCGGCACCTTCCAGATACACGTCAGCAGGCCACAGCTCGGGAGTGCGGTGCATGAGGGAGGCGTAGTGAGTAGAGCCGGAGTCGAACCAGCAGTCCAGCGTATCGGTCTCCTTATCGAATTCCTTACCGCCGCAGTGGGGGCAGGTGAACCCATCGGGGATCAGCTCCATGGCGTCCTTCTCGAACCAGATGTTGGAGCCGTGCTCGTCGAACAGAGCGGAGATCTTGGCGATGGAGTCGGGGTTGGAGACGGGCTTGCCGCAATCCTTACAGTAGAACACGGGGATGGGCAGACCCCAACGGCGCTGACGGCTGATGCACCAGTCGGCACGCTCACGGATCATGCTGGTCATGCGATCTTCGCCCCAGGCAGGGAACCACTTGACGTTCTCGATGGCGGCAACGGCCTGGTCCTTGAAGGATTCCACAGAGCAGAACCACTGGGGAGTGGCGCGGAAGATGACGGGCTTCTTGCAGCGGTCATGGTGGGGGTAGGAGTGGACCACATCCTCGGAGGCGAACAGGGAGCCGTTCTCCTTCATGTCGGCCAGGATGATGGGGTTGGATTCCTCGGTCTTCAGACCTGCGTACTTGCCTGCGTAGTCGGTGTGGCGGGGGTAGTCATCCACAGGGACGACCAGCTCCATGCCGTAGCGCATGCAGGTCTGGTAGTCATCGGCACCGAAGCCGGGTGCGGTGTGGACACAGCCGGTACCGGAGTCCATGGTGACGTACTCGGCCCAGACCAGACGGGAGGTCTTGTCCAGGAAGGGATGCTGAGCCAGCATATTTTCGAAGAAGGCGCCGGGATAGGAGGCCAGAACCTCGTAGTTCTCGAAACCACCGATTTTCATGACCTTATCCATCAGAGCCTCGGCCATGATGTAGGTCTCGCCGTTATCGGCCTTGACCAGCACGTAGCTGTCACGGGGATGCAGGCAGATAGCCAGGTTGCCGGGCAGAGTCCAGATGGTGGTGGTCCAGATGACGAAGTAGGCGTTGCTCAGGTCGAAACCGGAGAGCCTCCCCAGATCGTCCTTCACAGCGAACTTGACGTAAGCGGTGGTACAGGGATCGTCCTGATAGGCGATGTCGGCCTCGGCCACAGCGGTGACACAGAAGGGGCACCAGGTGACGGGCTTTAAGCCCTTGTAGATGTAGCCCTTGTCGAACATCCGGCCAAAGACCTTGACTTCCTGGGCTTCGAAATGCTTGTCCATGGTGCGGTAGGGATGCTCCCAGTCGCCCACGACGCCCAGACGCTTGAAACCGCCCATCTGCTTCTGGATGAAGTCCTCAGCGAAGGCCTCGCAGGCGGTACGGAACTCGGGCACGGTCATGTCCTTGTTCAGCTTCTTCTTGGAAGTTTCGATGGCGCGCTCGATGGGCAGGCCGTGGTTGTCCCAGCCGGGGACGTAGGGGGTGTAGTGGCCCATCATAGCCTGGGAACGGACGATGAAGTCCTTCAGGGTCTTGTTCAGGGCGTGACCCATGTGGATATAGCCGTTGGAGAAGGGAGGGCCGTCATGCAGAACGAAGGGAGGATAGTCCTTGTTCTTCTCCAGCAGAGCATTGTACAGATCCTGCTCTTCCCAGTTCTTCAGCATGCCGGGTTCCCGGGCAGGCAGACCGGCCTTCATGGGGAAGGCAGTCTTCGGGGTGATGATTGTGTTCTTGTATTCCATTGGAATGACCTCCATTGTAAATTCAAATTAACGTAATGCTAACCTCAGAGAGCTGCTTTTTGGTGATTTGGGCGGAAAGATACGTCCGAAGCCCAAAAAGAAACGCCTTTGTCTCTTAAGATAAGAGACAAAGGCGTAATGACCTCTGCGGTACCACTCTTGTTCTGACCCTATGGGTCAGCACTCGTTTGCGCTGTATCGGGCGCGATCCCGGCGCAGCCTACATTATCGGTGCGCTGCTCAGAGGTGATATCTGAATGCTCCTGCTTACTGCCTTGCACCAACCGGCAGCTCTCTGAAAGAGGGTTACACACAGACGGATCCTCGTCATGGCGTTTGGTATAAAATTACTTGTTCTTGGGATCG
>JAZQVX010000218.1:0-5260 GCA_045632045.1 Lawsonibacter sp. | reverse complement strand
TGTGCCCTATGCCGTGGCCAACGACGGCGATGTCTCCGCTCTGGCCGGTACCATGAGCCTGGAGGACAACAATGTGCTGGGCATCGCCATGGGCACCAGTGAGGCCGTCGGCTTCGTGGACAACGAGGGCCGCATCACCGGCTGGCTCAACGAGCTGGCCTTCGTCCCCGTGGACGCCGCTCCCGACGCCATGTGCGACGAGTGGTCCGGCGACATCGGCTGCGGTGTGAAGTACTTCTCTCAGGACGGCGTCATCAAGCTGGCTCCCCGCGCCGGCACCGAGCTGGACGAGAGCCTGTCCCCCGCCGAGAAGCTGAAGGTCGTCCAGAAGCTGATGGCCGAGGATGATCCCCGCGCCGCCAAGGTCTATGAGTCCATCGGCTGCTATCTGGGCCACACTCTGGCCTACTACTATGAGCTGTACGCCAACAAGTATGTCCTGCTGCTGGGCCGCGTGATGTCCGGCAAGGGCGGCGATCTGCTGCTGGAGACCTGCCAGAAGGTCCTCAACGACGAGTATCCCGAGGCCGCTGCCGCCGTCAAGCTGACTCTGCCCGACGAGAAGTTCCGCCGCGTGGGTCAGTCCATGGCCGCCGCTTCTCTGGCCGCTTCCAAACAGTAATTCCATCCTCTGCGAGGCTTTTTGACAAGACCCGCGTCCTGCGGGGAGCGGGTCTTACTTCATATCCATCCCATTTCAAAGGAGTTGAATGTTATGCGCATCAAAAACGCAAAGGTTTTCGTCGGCAAGTCCTTCATCCCTGCCGACATTGAATTTGACAGCAAGATCCTGGCCGTCGGCAAGCTCGAGGGCGAGGCTGATCTGGATGCTCAGGGCTGCTATGTCATCCCCGGCATGGTGGACATCCACACCCACGGTGCCATGGGCGAGGATTTCTCCGACGGCAAGATCGAGGGCATGCAGGCCATGGCCGATTATTACGCCGCCCACGGCGTGACCTCCTATCTGGCCACCACCATGACCCTGAAGGAGGAGGTCCTGACCCCCGCCATGCACGCCATCCGCGACTTCAAGCGCGAGGGCGGCGCCAAGTGCGCCGGCATCCATCTGGAAGGTCCCTTCCTGGGCTATGCCAAGCGCGGCGCTCAGGCCGCCGACAACCTCCACAAGCCCGACATCGCCCTGTTTGACCGCCTCAACGCCGCCAGCGGCGGCATGGTGAAGCTGGTCACCGTGGCCTGCGAGGAGGAGGGCGGCATGGAGTTCATCGCCGATGTGTCCAAGAAGTGTACCGTTTCTCTGGGTCACACCTCCGCCGACTACGATCAGGCCATGGAGGCCTTCGCCCGGGGCGCTTCTCACGCCACCCACCTGTATAACGGCATGGACGGTCTGCACCACCGCAAGCCCGGCATCATCGCCGCCGCCATGGGTGCCGGTGCCAGCGCCGAGCTGATCTGCGACGGTCTGCACATCCATCCCGCCGCCATCCGCGTGGCCTATAAGCTCTACGGCGAGAAGCTCAATCTCGTTTCCGACTCCCTGCGCTGCGCCGGTATGCCCGACGGTGATTACGAGCTGGGCGGTCAGCCCATCACCCTGTCCGGCGGCGTGGCCCGCCTGACCGGCACCGACACTTTGGCCGGCTCCGCCATCTCCATGCTGGACGGTCTGCGCAATGTGGTGGCATTCGGTCTGCCCCTGACCGACGCCGTCTACTCCTCCACCACCGGTCCCGCTCTGGCCGTGGGTCTGACCGACACCGGCTCCATCGAGGTTGGCAAGTGCGCCGATCTGGTGGTTCTGGACAAGGATCTCAATCTGGTGGCCGTTTATGTGGACGGTCAGCCCGTTTCCCTGTAAATTTATACCTTTTCAATCCCCCTGCGCCCTCCGCGCCGGGGGATTTTTCTTTGGCATCTTTGCCAAAAAAGCTCAATTTTTGTTCCATGTTATTTTCGCTCAATCCCTTGCCATTCCTACGATTTTACGATAGAATGAACTGGTATAACTATTTCCATTTATCATGGGAGGGAGCGCCATCAACATCATCAGGCAAACTTGCGCAGGCGTAACCTTTTACTCCTGTGATCATCCTGTCTGGCAGGACATCCCCCACGGGTTTTCCACCCGGCTGGGCGGCGTGTCCCCCGCTGTGTGGGACAGTCTTAATCTGGGCGCCAACCGTGGCGACAGGCCCGAGCATGTGGCGGAGAACTTCCGCCGCTTCCGCGCCGCCATCGGCGATCCCGGCATGGCACTGGTGAAAAATCATCAGGTTCACGGCACCCTTGTCCGCTCCGTCACCGCCGCGGACGCCGAAGCCCCCGAGCTTCCCGCCACGGCGGATGCCGACGGCCTGGTCACCGATGAGCCCGGTGTGACCCTCACAGTCTTTTCCGCCGACTGTCTTCCCATCCTGTTTTATGATCCGGTCAGAGGGTGCATTGCCGCCGTCCACGCCGGCTGGCGGGGTACCGCCGCGGGCATTGCCGCCCGGGCTGTGGAGGCCATGACCGAGCGCTACGGCTGCCGGGTCGAAAACATCCGCGCCGCCATCGGCCCCGGCATCTCCCACTGCTGTTTTGAAACCACCGGCGATGTCCCCGCCGCTCTGCGCGACCATTTGGGCGCGGAGGCAGAGCGGTGCATCACCGATCACAACAACGGCAAATTCCATGTGGATCTCAAACTGGCAAACCGCATCTGGCTGGAGGGCTCCGGCATCCGCCCGGAACACATCGCCGTCAGCCGGGCCTGCACCGCCTGTATCCGGGAGGATTTCTGGTCCCACCGACTGGTAGGGACTCAGCGGGGCAGCATGGCCGCCATGATCTGTCTGCCCGGGAGGGACGCATGAAAAGATTTCTCTCACTGTCGCTGGCACTGACACTGCTGCTCACCGGCTGTCATGCCCCGCAGCAGCCGGAATCTCCCGAGCCGCTCCCCGGCGACCAGATCCAGAGCGTCCCGGAGGACATCCCCTTTCAGCTGGCCGTCTATGACCAGTACAGTCTGCACCCCATTCTGGCAGGAAACCGGGCCAATCTCGCCCTGTCCCCCCTGCTGTACGAGCCGCTGTTCTCCCTCAACGCCGCCTTCGAGGCCGAACCCGTCCTGTGCGAGGGTTCCTCTGTCAGCGAGGACGGTCTGGTCTGGACACTGAACCTGCGGCAGAACATCACCTTTTCCGACGGCACCCCTCTCACCGGAGAGATCGTGGCTGCCGCTTTGAATACCGCACGGCAGACCGGTTCCCGGTACGCCTCCCGCCTGAGCGGGATCACCCATGTATCCGGCGAGGGCCCCTCCGTTACCATCGCCCTGTCGGCTCCCAATGGGGCTCTGCCCACTCTGCTGGACATTCCCATCCCCATGGATGACAGCGACCGCCCGCTGGGCACCGGCTGCTATGTCCTCACCGAAGAGGCGGGAGAACTCTCCCTCACCGCCCGGGCCGACCACTGGCAGAACAAACCCCTGCCCACACCCTCCATCCCCCTGAAATCCGTCGCCCGGAGCGATGAGCTCATCCTCTCCTTCGAGAGCGGCGATGTGGCTCTGGTGGATGTAGATCTCATGGGCACCAACTCCCTGGGCTATTCGGGCAGCTATGAAACATGGGACTACGCCACCACATCCATGCTCTATCTGGGCTTCAACACCGCTTCCGGGCTGTGCCGGGATGTGCGCGTGCGCCGTGCGCTGGCTCTGGCCATCGACCGGGAGAGCATCGCCCAGGTGGATTTCGCACGGCACGCCATCCCCTCTGCCCTGCCTGTTCACCCCAACAGCCCCCTCTACGACCGATCTCTGGCCGCCGAGCTGTCCTACGACCCCGAGGAACTTATGGCACAGCTGACCGACCTGAAGCTGGAGGGGCGGGCCCTGACTCTGCTGGTCAACAGCGAGAACACCGCCCGGGTGGCCGCCGCCGAGCGCATCGCCGGTCAGCTGCGCAGCACGGGGCTGAAGCTCACGCTGGAGAAGCTGGCCTTCGAGGACTATACCCTCGCGCTGGAACAGGGCAAATTCGACCTGTATCTGGGCGAAGTGGTCCTCACCGCCGATTTCGATCTGTCATCCATGCTCCTGCCCGGTGCCCCCTTGAACTACGGCGACTGGTCGGATGCCGCCGTGTCCCCCCTGTTGTCCATGTATCGGGCAAGCGAGGGCACTCAGCGCTCCATCAACGCCCGCCTCATGTACGGTCATCTGGCGCAGGAAGTCCCCATCGCCCCCATCGCGTTCAAAAACGGCTGCGTCCTCACCCGCTGGGGCCGCCTGTCCGGGCTGAACCCGGTGCGCGGAAATGTGTTTTACCACCTGGAAGGGTGGACTATTATATAAAACAATCAACAACTTCACTTTTGGCACAATAAACAGAAAAAACTGGAGGAATTGAACATGAGCGTATTTCGCTGCTACTCCCAGAAGATGCCCGGTTTCGATGTCGAAGCCCAGGGTCTGTGCAAGGCGCTGCAGGAGCAGCTTGGCATCACCGGACTGAAGTCCGTTGCCATTCTGAACCGCTACGATGCCGATCAGATCGAGCCCGCCGTCTATGAGCAGGCCAAGGGTATCGTCTTCTCCGAGCCCATGGTCGATGTGGTCTACGACGAAACCTTCCCCGCCACCGACGCCGTCGTTCTGGCCGTTGAGGCTCTGCCCGGTCAGTTTGACCAGCGCGCCGACTCCTGCGCCCAGTGCATTCAGCTGATGGCCGGCGTGGAGCGTCCCCTGATCGCCTACGCCAAGGTCTACCTGCTGGAGGGCGAGCTGTCTGAGGAGGATCTGAAGGCCATCCGCGGCTATCTGATCAACCCCGTGGAGTCCCGCGAGGCTTCCATGGACAAGCCCGAAACTCTGGTCCGCACCTATGACATCCCCGCCAGCGTCGCCACCGTCACCGGCTTCACCGCCATGGACGAGGCCGCTCTGGCTCAGATGCTCTCCGATCTGGGTCTGGCTATGGACCTGGACGACCTGAAGTTCCTCCAGACTTACTTCAAGGACGAGGAGAAGCGTGATCCCACCATCACCGAGGTCCGTCTGGTCGACACCTACTGGTCCGACCACTGCCGCCACACCACCTTCTCCACCCACCTGGACAAGGTTGACATCGCCGACCCCGCCATCAAGGCCGCCTATGAGCGCTATCTGGCCGCCCGCGTGGAGGTCTACGGCGAGGAGAAGGCCGCCAAGCGTCCTCAGACTCTGATGGATGTTGCCACCATCGGCACCAAGACTCTGAAGAAGCGCGGCATGCTGCCCGAGCTGGACGAGTCCGAGGAGATC
>JAZQVX010000217.1:0-5598 GCA_045632045.1 Lawsonibacter sp. | reverse complement strand
TCACGCTATCACGCTGTCAATTCCTCCTCCGTTCCCTATTTTTCATGTTCTTATTTCATCTTCTTATTTCATCTTCCTTAATCACATTAATTGAATATAAGCCAACAAGTGACATACCCCGCCCTTCTAACAAAGCAAAGTTCTGCATTGATTGTATGTTTAGTAGAAGTATTGTTCTAATAAATATAGTGTTTTAATCGAAATCAGGAACAATTATATATCCTCCTTGTTTTGAATTTTTTCACTTCTCCCCCTTTACAAACGCATACATCTATGATATAAAAGATGTGTAAACAATAATAATTCTCGTTAGTTAAGTCATTTGATATTTATATTTAGAGGTGACATTATGGATCCCAAAGCTTTCTACAACCTGACCTACGGACTGTTCCTGCTGACCGCTCAGGAGGACGGCAAGGATAACGGCTGTATCATCAACACCGCCATTCAGGTGGCCAACGACCCCACCCGCATTTCCATCGCCGTCATCAAGAAGAATCTGACCTGCGAGATGATCCTGCGCACCGGGCAGTTCAATATCTCCGCCCTGACCACTTCTGCCCCCTTCTCCCTGTTCCAGCGCTTCGGCATGCAGTCCGGCCGGGATGCGGATAAGTTTGAGGGATTCGACCATGTGGCACGCAGCGAAAACGGCCTGTACCATCTGACCTCCGCCGCCAACGCCCTGTTCTCCTGCAAGGTCACTCAGCATCTCGATCTGGGCAGCCACATCCTCTTCATCGCCGAGGTCATCGACGCCAAGGTACTCTCTGCCGAGCCCTCCTGCACCTACAGCTATTACCAGAGCGACATCAAGCCCAAGCCCCAGAGCGCCCCCTCCCAGAAAAAGCAGTGGGTCTGCACCATCTGCGGCTATATCTACGAGGGCGATCAGGTGCCCGACGACTACCTCTGCCCCCTGTGCAAACACGGCAAGGAGTATTTCGTGGAAAAGACCTGATTTCAAGTTTTTCATTCTGAAATTATCAAATTTTTCCAATTGATCGCCGGATGGATTTTATCCATCCGGCGCTTCTCGTCTATGGACAGCACCACTTTAGTGTGCTATCATTAAGAGCACGAGGTGAGCTATATGCAAAATCTGATCATTGCCATCAACTGCGTGCTTCCTGTCTTTATCGTCATCTGTACCGGCGCACTCATCCGATACAGCGGAAAGGTCCCTCCCGAGGTCTTTCCCAAGCTGAGTACCATGGCTTTCCACTTCCTGCTGCCCTGTATGCTGTTCAACAGCATCTATCAGACCGATCTGAGCATCTCCTTTGACCCCGCGCTGATCGGGTATCTGATGGCCTTCACCCTGCTCTGGTTCGGCGTGGGCTTTATTGTCTGCACCATCTTCGTCCCCGACCACCGGGCCCGGGGCGCCTTTATCCAGAGCTTCTACCGCAGCAACATCGCCATCGTGGGCATCTCCATGGCCGACTCCATGACCGGCAGCGAGGGCGTTGCCGCCATCTCCATGGTCATCGCCATCATCATCCCCATCTATAACATTCTGGCGGTCGTCACGCTGGAGGTCTGCCGCGGCGGCAAGATCGAGCTGCGTCCCACTCTGGTCAGCATCGCCAAGAATCCCCTCATCATCGGCTGTCTGACCGGCCTTGTGTTCCTCCTGCTGGGCATCAAGCTCCCCGGCTCGGTGGAAAAGGCCCTCACCCAGCTGGGCAACGCAGGCAGCGCCATGACCCTTCTGGCACTGGGCGCCTCCTTCCAGCTCAACGGTGTGCGTGAAAACATCAAGCGGGTGGCCGCGGCCAATATCATCCGTCTGATCATCGCCCCCTTCGTAGCTGTGAGTGTCGCCTATCTGCTGGGCTTCCGCGGCGTGGCATTGGGTACCATCCTGCTGACCACCGCTCCCTCTCTGGCCTCCACCTCCTATCCCATGGCCATCGCCCGGGACAGCGACCACGAGCTGACCTGTCAAATCGTGGTAACAACCTCCTTCCTGTGCTGTTTTACCCTGTTTTTGTGGATATTCATTTTGAAGCAGATGGCGATCCTGTAACGCGTCTTCAAGAGGACAGACCCTTGTCTGTCCTCTTTTTCACTCCTGTCCCCGCCGCAATCCACCCGGAAAAAGGATTGAAGTTCCGCGCAAAAAACCGTATAATGATGCTATGCGGATATATTTTCCATGCTGTGTGACCCTATGCTTGCTTCCCGGCGGTATAACCGCCTTTGATTTCTGAGCGAGGTGCTTTCCATGAAACGACTTTTCTCCCTGCTGTTGACCGCGGCCCTGTCGCTGAGCCTGACCGTCCCTGCCTTTGCCGCCACCACCTTCCACGATGTGGCCGCCGACGCATGGTATCACGATGCCGTCATCTCCGCCGTCGAAAGCGAGCTGTTCTCCGGTCTGTCCGATGGTTCCTTCGCCCCCGACATGAAAATGAACCGCGCCATGATGGTCACAGTCCTGGCCGCGTTGGAATTCGGCGAGGCCGGTGCCCCCAAGACCAATTCCAACTTCACCGATCTCACCGCCGACTGGTACAAAAATGCCGCCGGCTGGGCCGCCGCCAACAAGATCACCAGTGGTGTCGACGATGACAAGTTTGGCCCCGAGCTTGAGCTGACCCGGGAGCAGGTCGCCGCCTTCCTGTATGCCTTCGCCGCCTACAAGGGGCTTGATGTCACCCCCCGGGCGGACATCAGCGCCTACCGTGACTCCTCCGAAATCAGCGCCTGGGCCTATCCCGCCATGCAGTGGGCCTGCAGCGTCGGTCTGCTGAACGGCACCCCCGATGGGTTGCTGCTGTCCACCACCGCCGCCAACCGCGCCCAGACCGCCGTCATTCTGACCTCCTTCAGCAAGCTGATCGGCGGCTAACCATGAAAAAGGTCGTGTCCCCATGAAATCTAACTTCAAACAGGTCAAAATCGCCTGCCTGCCCCTGCCGCTGTATCTGATCGCGCTGGGGCTGGCCGCCGCATGCCTGATCACCGACAGCATCCCCGCCAATATGGTGGGTGCCTTCTTCCTGCTCACCCTGCTGGGCGAGGGACTGAGTGCCCTGGGCGGTGCCATCCCTGTGGTGCGCACCTACCTGGGCGGCTCTGTGGTCTGCACCCTGGGCGGCGCTTTCCTGACCTACTGGGGCGTCATCCCCACCCCTGTGGTCGCCTCCCTGTCCGAGTTCATCAACTCCGGCTTTCTGACCCTCTACATCTGCGGTCTGATCACCGGAAGTCTGTTCAACATCGACCGCAATCTCCTGCTCCGAGCATCTTTGAAGCTGCTGCCTGTGGCGGTCATCTCCATCTTCGCCGGTGTTCTCACCTGCGGCCTGCTGGGCATCCTCATCGGTGACGGTTTCTGGGACTCCATCCTCTACATCGCCGTGGCCATGACCAGCGGCGGCATGACCGCCGGCGCCGTCCCCCTGTCTGAGATATACTCCGTCCAGTTGGGTATCCCCGCCGCCGACGCCCTCAACCGTCTGGCCCCTGCCACGGTACTGGGCAACTGCATCGCCCTCATTTTCGCCGGTCTGCTGAAGGACTCGGGCAAAAAGCACCCCACCTGGACCGGCAACGGCCATCTGGTCAACGACGGCAAGCCGGTGCGGAAAACGCCTGTCACCCCGCTGGAACTGGACAAGCTGGTGGCCGGCTTCTTCCTGTCGGTGGCCTTCTATACCCTCGGCTCCCTGCTCCACCGCTTCTTCCCTGTGGTTCCCATTTACGCCTTCATGATCCTCGCCGTGGTCGTCGTTAAATGTGGCGGTCTCTTCCCCGAGGAAGTGGAGGACGCCGCCCGCCAGTGGGGCCGCTTCACCATTCGGGCATGGACCATGGCCGCCCTGTTCGGCATCGGCGTGACCCTCATCGACCTGAATGTCATCCTCTCCAACCTGACCCCCTCCTTCCTCATCACCGTCTTTGCGGTGGAGCTGGTCATCACCCTCACCGCCGCCTTTCTGGGTAAGGCCGTGGGCTTCTACCCTGTGGAGTCTGCCATCGCGGCGGGCATGTGTACCACCAACATGGGCGGCAGCGGCAATGTGGCCGTCCTGTCCGGCGCCAACCGAATGGAGCTGCTCCCCTTCGCCCAGATCGTCACCCGCTCCTGCGGCGCCCTCATGCTCACACTGGGCGGTATTCTGGTTCGATTCTTTGGATAATCCACTAAAAACGGAAACAGCTTACGCTGTTTCCGTTTTTTTGCTTTACAACTTCACTCCCTTTCGTTATAATAGAAAAGCTAAATTAGGATATTATGCCCCGATGCAAAATCGGGAGTTTTTTGGAAAGAGTGAGGACCCATTATGCTGCAATTCGACGAATATAAGGTCAAACTGAATAATCTGGCCCCCGCCCTGAAGGAACTGGCTCAGGCTCTGGATCTGGAAGCTGCCGAGCGCGAGCTGGATATGCTGCAGTCCGAGTCCGCCTCCGACGGTTTCTGGGACAATCTGGCCAAGGCACAGAAGGTGCAGCAGCGCATCAAGGTGCTGCAGGACAAGGTGGACGGTCAGGCCAAGCGCCAGGGCGCATGGGACGATCTGATGGCCCTGTGTGAGATGGGCAACGAGTTCGAGGACGAGTCCCTCATCCCCGAGCTGGAGGAGGGCTTTGCCGCTCTGGAGCAGAACATGGAGAACGCCCGTCTGGAAACTCTGCTCACCGGCGAGTATGACCGCTCCAATGTCATTCTGACCATCCATCCCGGTGCCGGCGGTACCGAGGCTCAGGACTGGGCTCAGATGCTCTATCGTATGTATACCCGCTGGGCTGAGCGCCACGGCTTTACCTACTCCATCATGGACTATCAGGAGGCCGACGAGGCCGGTATCAAGTCCGCCACCATCATGATCGAGGGTGAGAACGCCTACGGCTACCTGCGCGGCGAGCACGGTGTCCACCGTCTGGTCCGTGTTTCCCCCTTCGATGCCAATGCCCGCCGTCAGACTTCCTTCACCTCCGTGGAGGTCATGCCCGACCTGCCCGAGGATGTGGAAGTGGACATCCGCCCCGAGGACATCGAGATGCAGGTCTACCGCGCATCCGGCGCCGGCGGCCAGCATGTTAACAAGACCTCTTCCGCTGTCCGACTGATCCACAAGCCCACCGGCGTGGTCGTCGCCTCTCAGCAGGAGCGTTCCCAGTTCCAGAACAAGGACAACTGTATGAAGATGCTGCGCGCCAAGCTGGTCGAGCTGCAGATGCAGGAGAAGGCCGAGAAGATCTCTGACCTGAAGGGCGTCCAGCTGAAGATCGAGTGGGGCAGCCAGATCCGCTCCTATGTCTTCATGCCCTATCAGATGGTCAAGGACACCCGCACCGCCTTTGAAACCAGCAACATCAACGGCGTCATGGACGGCGATCTGGACGGCTTCATCAACGCCTACCTCACCGCCGAGGCCACCGGCAACTGGGCTACCAAGTAAATCATCCCTCAAACCGCCTGTCGAAAAGACAGGCGGTTTTTCTTGCTTTTTCCCGTCTGCGTAGTATAATGTTTTTATTCTTTAAAGTACGGAAGTGACTCACTGTGTTTGGATTGGGAACCATCGTCAATATTCTGGCCGTTCTGGGCGGCGGCACCATTGGTCTGTTTCTGCGCGGCGG
>JAZQVX010000216.1:0-2425 GCA_045632045.1 Lawsonibacter sp. | reverse complement strand
CCAAAAAGTTCGGCCTGTTTGGCAACCAGGTCTTTATGAAGCTGGAAAATCTGGAGAAGCCCACCATCGCCGCCGTGAACGGTTTTGCACTGGGCGGTGGCTGCGAGCTGTCCATGGCCTGTGATATCCGTATCGCCAGCGAGAAGGCCAAGTTCGGCCAGCCCGAGGTCGGTCTGGGCATCACCCCCGGCTTCGGCGGTACCCAGCGTCTGCCCCGCATCGTGGGCATGGCCAACGCCATGGAGCTCATCCTCACCGCCCAGACCATCAACGCCGCCCGCGCCAAGGAGATCGGTCTGGTCAGCCATGTGGTCGCACCCGAGGAGCTGATGGACAAGGCCATGGAGCTGGCCAACGCCATCGCCGCCAACGCTCAGATCGCCGTCCGTGAGTCCAAGGCCGCCATCCGCCGCGGTATGCAGACCGACATGAATACCGGCGTGGCCTTCGAGGCCGAGGCTTTCGGCATCTGCTTCTCCACCGAGGACCAGAAGGACGCCATGAAGGCCTTCGTCAACAAGGAGAAGCTCAACGGCTTCAAAAACAAGTAATTCCCCCGTTATCCCAACCGGCGGCGCAGCAGCGCCGTCGGTTTTCCAACTTTCCACTGAGGAGGACATTCCTGTTGAATATCCCCATCGACACACTTTTCTCCACGCTGGCAGGGCTGTTTCTGCTGCTGGGGGCGGGTTTTGCCGCGGTGCGGCTGAACATGGTCCCCGGCGAGGCCTCCAAGGCCTTCTCTGCTCTGCTGGTGCGCGTCACCATCCCCGCCACCGTCTTTTTCGCCATGCTGCGCCCCTTCGATCCCGCCTTTCTCAAAGACAGCGCTATCATCGTGGCGTTGGGCGCGGGATGTTTCTTCCTGTATGCCCTGCTGTGCATCCCTGCCGTCCATCTCTTCCGGGTTCGTCCCGAAGGTCGGGGCATGTGGAAGATCTGCTGTACCTTCTGCAACAACGGCTCCATGGGCTATCCTCTGATCCTCGCCCTGTTCGGGGAGGACGGTCTGGCCCTGGCCGCCATGCTGAATATCTCCTTCATGCTGCTCATCTACACCCTGGGCGTGAAGCAGGTCCTCTCCGATCTGCCGGGGGGCAGCGATGCGGGCATCTCCTGGAAGGCCATCCTCTTCACCGAGGTCAATGCCGCCACCCTGCTGGGTCTGGTGGTGTTCTGTCTGCAGATCCCTGTGCCCGCCCTGCTGGCAACCCCCATCGGGATGCTGTCCAACATCACCGCTCCCCTGTCCATCTTCGTCATCGGTATGACACTGGCCAAGGGCTCCATCCGGGATGCCTTCCGGGAACGGGACGCCTTCACCGCCAGTCTTATGCGGCTGGTGCTGCTCCCCCTGCTGACCTGGGCCGTGTTCAAGGTCCTCCCCGTGTCCAATCCCCTTGTGGTCAGCGTGGTGCTGCTCACCATGGCCATGCCCTGCCCCGGCACCGCCACCGTTCTGGCGGAGCAGTACGGCGTCAACGCGAGCTATTCCTCCCGGATCGTGTTCGTGTCCAGCCTGCTGTGTCTGATCACTATCCCTCTGTTCACTCTGCTTCCATAACCCTTCAATGCCGCGCCCTGTCCCGGGCGCGGCCTTTGTTTTGGGCATAAAAAAAGCGCACCCTTTCGGTGCGTAAATATTTCCCCATAAATCAGAAGTGACCTTTGAACTGTCGGCTTTGTAATTCCGTACAGTCAAAGGTCACTTCTGAAAGTGCTTGATATCTAACTTCATTTGGTTAACCTCTCTTTCTATTGTATCGCAAAACCACAACTTAATCTTTCTACGATCTCTTCAGAACCTATCGTCAACGAATGTTTGTCCGCTTTTGCGGTGCATCCTCAGAAGTGAGGCCCTTTATGTTGGTGTTCCGATTGATTTTTGAAAGTCGTGGCAGGCGTTTCTAAGAAGGGGGAGCTAATTAGTACATTGGACTCATCCTTTCTTGTTGTGACCATAATATACCACACTAGCGAGCTAAATGTCAAGTGGTTTTTTATAAAAAATCAATTTATTTTCCGGGAATTTATGACTTTTCACGAAATGAAACTTTTCTGAAGAAAATTTCAGCCCCCGCCCTCTCTGTTGGAAGAAGGCGGGGGCGTGTTCTTAATATCCCTCGGGGATGGGGTCGCCGGGCAGCTCCCGCAGATAGGTATACAGAGGGAGCAGCAGTTCGAAGTGCTCCATGACCTGTTCTGCCAGTTCCGGGGTGAAGAGCAGCCCGTCGCAGTTATAGTCGGCGCTCACACCCACCTGCTTGCAGTTGTACCAGGGGTAGAGCAGGGGGCCGGGATCGCCCTTAGGGCGTTTATACATCTGGCCGTAGAGCTGGAACTCCGGGCGGGCATTGATCTTCTTCACGATCTTCGCCAGGGGCGCGGGGTCCCGGTCGATGCGGGCGCGCAGCTTTGCCATGGT
>JAZQVX010000215.1:0-1512 GCA_045632045.1 Lawsonibacter sp. | reverse complement strand
TTATGGAGGGTCACTTTGTGCCGAATACCAGCTTTGGACCCGATGTGGTCCGTGCACTGCGCCCGCTGACGGATATGCCCTTTGATGTGCATCTGATGCTTTCTCACCCCAAGCGCTACATAGAAAAGTTTACCGCTGCCGGTGCCGACAGCATTACTTTCCATGTGGAGTGCGAGGATGACATTGACGAGACCATTGATGAGATCGTACGCTGCGGCGCAAAACCGGCTGTTTCTTTGAAGCCCGGCACACCGGTAGAGGCGGTTTTCCCCTATCTGGATAAGGTATTTATGGTGCTGGTCATGACCGTGGAGCCCGGTTTCGGCGGTCAGAAGTTCATGGAGTCCCAGCTGGAGACCATCCGTCAGGTCCGCGAGATCATCAACAAGTACAACCCCGCCTGTGAGCTGGAGGTGGACGGCGGCATCGCCCCCAACACCGCTCCTCTGGTGGTCAATGCCGGCGCCAATGTGCTGGTGGCAGGCTCCGCCGTCTACGGCAAGGAGGATATCCCCGCCGCCATTCAGGCTCTGCGGGTGTAATCGGAGGTTATTCCTATGCAGCACTTCCCCCCGGCCCTTGAAACGCTGGTGGAGCATTTCGCCCGCCTGCCCGGTATCGGCAAAAAATCCGCACAGCGGCTGGCCTTTCATGTCCTCTCTCTGGGCGAGGAGGAGGCCGCTTCCTTCGCAAACGCCATTTTAAACGCCAAATCCGCCATCCACTACTGCCCCGTGTGCCAGAATCTCACCGAGGGCGACGGCCCCTGCGCCATCTGTGCCAGCCCCAAGCGGGAACAGGGGGTCATCTGCGTGGTGGCAGACCCCAAGGATGTGGTGGCCATGGAGCGCTCCCGGGAGTACTCCGGCACCTATCATGTCCTCCACGGCGTCATCTCCCCCATGAACCATGTGGGCCCCGACGAGCTGCATATCAAGTCCCTTGTGGAGCGTGTGGCCGCCGGGGGCGTGGATGAGGTCATCATGGCCACTAACCCCGACACTGAGGGTGAGGCAACCGCCATGTATCTCTCCCGCCTGCTCAAGCCCTTCGCCGTCAAAGTCACCCGACTGGCCTACGGCATCCCCGTGGGCAGTCATCTGGAGTACGCCGATGACGCCACCCTCATGCGCGCCCTTGAGGGCCGCCGCGAGATGTAAGTTTTTGAACAGGAGATGCTTCCCTTGGCCCTTTCTCTCCCCGCGCCCACATCCATGGCACGCCGCTATCTCCGGGATTTTATCTTCCGGTCGGCGGTGTTCCTGATGATTTTGGGTATCTATCTCTATGACAGGTCCCTGCTGGATATCACCCGGCAGGAGCGGACCTTCTGGCCTTTGAGCCTTCTGTGGATCGCCGTTCTGGTGTCCATGCTGGCTCAGCTCAACCCCCGCAGCGGTCTGACCACCGGCTGCATGAAGCAGCACGTCTCCGGCTTCGTCCCCGCGGAGCATTTCGACCGTGAGAAGCTGGCGCAGACCGTCCGGGAGCAGAACAAGGGGGCCGTCAAAG
>JAZQVX010000214.1:0-7576 GCA_045632045.1 Lawsonibacter sp. | reverse complement strand
GGCGCCCAGCAGAGCGCCGTCGGCACCCTGAGCGCGGCGGGAACCGAACTCCATGACAGGGCGGCCCTCGGCGGCGCGGACGATGCGGTTGGACTTGGTGGCGATGAGGCTCTGGTGGTTGATGGTCAGCAGAATGAAAGTTTCAACGAACTGAGCCTGGATGGCGGGGGCGCGGACGGTGAGGATGGGCTCGTTGGGGAAGACAGGAGTACCCTCGGGAACGGCCCAGATGTCGCCGGTGAACTTGAAGTTGCTCAGATAGTCCAGGAACTCCTCGTCGAACAGGTTCTTGGAGCGCAGATACTCGATGTCCTCGTCATCGAAGATCAGGGTCTGGATATAGTCGATGACCTGAGCCAGACCGGCGGCGATGGCGAAGCCGCCCTTGTCGGGGACAGAGCGGTAGAACATATCAAAATAGCAGATCTGATCCTTCATACCGTTTCTGAAGTAGCCGTTGGCCATGGTCAGCTGGTAAAAGTCGCAGAGCATAGTCAGATTGGTCTTTGCTTTCATGTCGTGAAAGCCTCCTTTGTACGAGGTGTCTTGACACCGTTATCCTTATGATTATAACTCAGCTATTTCGAAAAGGCAATAGGAAAAGCCGCCTTTTACAGGCGGCTTTTTGCAAAAATCAGTTTCGGTCCTCATTTTCGAGGAAATAAGATGCCTCAGAGTCGGCGGTGGCCAGGGCAAAGGCCAGAGGGTACTTCTGCAGGGCCTGACCCACGGTGCGGGGATCCTCGGTGCCGGAGAAGCCCATGTGCCAGCGGATGGCCATGGCCTCCTCCCGGGTGAGGCGGATGAAGCCGTTGGCGATATAGACGCCCTTCTCGCCGTGACCGCAGGGCAGGGGATCGTCAAAGGTATAGGTGGGAACGGTCTGCCACTTGCCGTTCTCGTCCTTCACATTGCGGGTACCGGGCTTGTAGCAGCCGATCTTGCACAGGTCGTGGAGCAGGGCCACGATGGCGATGGACTCATCGCTGTACTCCAGACCGTACAGCTCCTGCACCCGCTCCCGACCCAGATAGTCCACCAGACAGTGATAAACATTCAGGGAATGCTCGCACAGACCGCCGGCGTAGGAGCCGTGGTAGCGGGCGGAGGCGGGGGCGGTGAAGAAGTCGGACTTGTTGGTCAGATAGTCCAGCAGCTTGTCGGCGCCCTCCCGGGTGATGTGGGTCTTGAAAATTTCAATGAATTCCTCTTTGCAGGACATGGTGTGTCCTCCTTTATTGGTTTTTCCTGATTATAGCATAAATCCGGCCGTGTTGCACCCGGTTTTTCTTTGTGATATAATAAATTTATACATTACATGCAAAAGGAGGAAAAGGCATGAACGATAAGCTCAAAAAGTTCGGGAAATTTATTCTGCGTCACGCCTTCCGCTTTGCCGTTTTTTGCGTGATGCTCTACTTCTTCAACGGCTTTTGTTTCGGCTTTGAGACTGCCCGCAAACTGCCCGAATACGACACCGTCGCGCAGGTGGAGGTCATCCCCTCCGATCCCGCCCTCGCCTCCGTGACCTATGCCTTTCCAAAGTCCGTTGTATTGCCGCTGGCCGGTCTGGCGGGCTACTGCGACTATACCCTGTGGCATGGGGAGGAAACTGCCCCCGAGCGGCTGACTTTTCTCATTACCACCAATGACGGCGAGGTTTTTACCGTCACCGTGGGCGACAAGACCATCTCCTTCAACGGCTCTGTCCGGGGGTTGAAACACGAAAACGCGGTACAGATGCTGACAGATTTGCTGTTGGATTGAGCGCACCACAAAGGCCCCCTTGTGCAAAGGGGGCTGGCGGCGAAGCCGACTGGGGGATTGTCCGGTATGTGTCAACCCCTCCGTCACGGCTTACGCCGTGCCACCTCCCCTTGCACAGTGGAGGCTAACCCCCTCCGTCTCGCCTTCGGCGATCCACCTCCCCCGCAAGGGGGGAGGTTTTTTCTTTCCCCGCTTGCAATTTCTTCCCCATACAGGTATGATAACTTTGTATGTAAAAAATCACGGAGGAAAAGCCGTTATGCGTATTTTTGACACCCACGCCCACTATGATTCCGGGGCGTTCAATTCCGACCGATATGAGCTTCTGGCCGACCTGCCCAATCAGGATGTGGAACTCATCCTGAACCCCGGCTGTGATCTGGCCTCCTCCCGCACTGCCGTGGAGCTGGCCGAAAAATTCCCCCATGTCTACGCCGCCGTGGGCTATCACCCCTCCGACTGCGCCGACTTTACCGAGGATTCCGTCGAGCAGCTGCGCAAGCTGGCTCTGGAGCACCCCAAGGTGCGTGCCATCGGCGAGATCGGTCTGGACTACTACTGGAAGGAAAATCCCCCCAAGGAGTTTCAGGCACAGGTCTTTCACCGCCAGATGGAGCTGGCCGAGGAGCTGAAGCTCCCCGTCATCATCCACGACCGGGAGGCCCATCAGGACTGTCTGAATATCGTCAAGTCCCATCCCAATGTCAACGGCGTCTACCACTGCTACTCCGGCTCCATCGAGGACGCCAAGACCCTGGTAAAAATGGGCTGGATGATCTCCTTCACCGGTGTCATCACCTTCAAAAACGCCCGCCGCTCTCTGGAGATCATCGAGTGGCTCCCCATCGAACATATCATGGTGGAAACTGATGCCCCCTATCTCACCCCCGAGCCCTTCCGCGGCAAGCGCAACGACTCTTCCAAGGTGCGTTATATGATCGAGGCCATCGCCAATGTCAAGGGCATGGATCCCGAGGAAGTGGCCCGCATCACGCTGGAAAACGGCAAGCGTTTCTTCAACATCAAATAACATGTAGGGGACGGCCTCTGCGCCGTCCCGCTGTTCGGGCGGGCACGGAGCCCCGCCCCTACCCAGAACGACAAAAATCGAGGTAACAACATGACCATCACTTACGAATACGAGGGCGCACTCTATGTAAACCTCACCAACCGCTGCAACTGCAACTGTGTCTTCTGCCTGCGCCACGGCAAGGCCGAGGGCTCCATCTACACCGAGGACTCCCTGTGGCTGGAGCATGAGCCCTCCCACGAGGAGGCCATGGCCTCCTTCCTCAGCCGGGACATCCCCTCCTACCGTGAGATCGTCTTCTGCGGCTACGGCGAGCCTACCTACCGCATCGACGAAATTTTCGCGCTGGTGGATGAGCTGAAGGAGAAATTTGGCGACAAGCTGCCCCCCGTGCGCATCAACACCAACGGCCACGCCAATCTCATCAACGGCCGGGATGTCTGCCCCGAGCTGAAGGGCCGCATCGACACCCTGTCCATCTCCCTCAATGCCGACAATGCCGCCGCCTACGCCGCCATCTGCCTGCCCATTCAGGGTGAGGCGGCCTATCAGGCCATGCTGGACTTCGCCCAGGAGGCCGCCCAGTATGTCCCCAATGTGGTGTTCACCATCGTGGACAAGGACAAGACCCCAGAGGAGATCGAAAACTGCAAGCGCATCGCCGCCGAGCGGGGCGTGCAGCTGCGGATTCGTTCCTTCATCGATTCGTGATTTGTAGGGGGCGACCTCTGTGTCGCCCCGCATTCGGGCGGGCACAGAGACCCGCCCCTACGCCTGATGCTCACATCCGCTTTTTGATCAGGGCGAAAATAAGGCTGAGCGGAAGATAACACACGATAAAAATCAGTCCCAATAACATATCCGTTTTCTCCTTCCCGCTTTATGCCGCAACCTCCAGCTCCAGCTCCGCCAGCGCTTCCCGCTCGTTGTCTGCCGAGAAGCAGAAGCGGCCTGCCCAGTCGTACACCTCAACATGTCCCCGCACCCAAACGATATCGTAATCTTTCATCACTTCTGCTCCTTTCTCCATCCCCGAGGGGCTGTTTCTCTTGTTTACAGCCATAGGATACCAGAGCAGAAGTCCCATAAATCGGACTTTATTCATTCAGGAGGAATCCCTATGGATCCCATTTATTACACCGTACAGTCCATCAACGGCGACTACGCCAACCTCATCACCGATGACGGTCAGCCCCACTCCATCACCATGTTTCTCCTGCCCGAGGGCACTTCCGTGGGTACCCGGCTGAAACTGGAAGCTTTCATGTGGGAGATTGTAGAATAATGTATCAGGAGATCATTCGCCCCAATGGGGCGCGGCTGCTGCTGGAGGAGGTCCCCGGCGCCCGCTCCGCCGCACTGGGCTTCTATGTGGGGGCAGGCTCCCGCCACGAAACTGCCGCCGAAAACGGCTCGGCCCACTTCATCGAGCATATGCTCTTTAAAGGCACCCCCCGCCGCTCCGCCGCCGATCTGGCGGTGGACATGGACGCCATCGGCGGTCAGGTCAACGCCTACACCACCAAGGAGAACACCAGCTTCTATGCCCGCTCCCTGGACCGCCATCTGGACAGGGCGCTGGACATTTTAAGCGACATGCTCTTCTGTTCCCGCTTCGACCAGAGCGATGTGGAGACGGAACGGGGCGTCATCCTCGAGGAGATCGGCATGTACGAGGACACCCCCGAGGACTTGGTGGCAGAGCGCCTCTCCGCCGCCGTTTACAAGGGCACCGCCCTCGCCCGCCCCATTCTGGGCACCGAGGCCACCCTCTCCGCCATGACCGGGGACTCCCTGCGCCGCTGGCAGAAGGAGCACTACTTAGCCGGCAATATGGTGGCTGCTCTGGCGGGCAGCTTCACCGGCGCGCAGGTGGACAAGATCCTCGCCCTGCTGGACACCCTGGAACCCGGCACCATCGAGCAGACTCCCGGCCGGTATAAGGCCGCCGTCACCGCACGGCGCAAGAACATGGAGCAGAACCATCTGATCCTCGCCTTCCCCGCCATGAATTACCTTGATCCCCGCCGCTATCAGCTCCTGCTGCTCAACTCCCTGCTGGGCGGCGGCTGCTCCTCCCGCCTGTTTCAGGAGGTGCGGGAGAAGCGGGGTCTGTGTTACAGCGTCTATTCCTATGTAGCCGACCACGAGGATGTGGGTCTGCAGGGCATCTACACCGCCGTCAATCCCGAGCAGGAGGGACAGGCGCTGGAGATCATCCGCTCCATCATCGAGGATCTGGCCGAGCACGGCCCCACTCAGGAGGAGCTGGACAGAGTCCGGGAGCAGGCCACCGCCGGTCTGCTGCTGGGCAGCGAGTCCATCCAGTCCCGGATGAGCCATCTGGGCAACGCCGCTTTGCTCTACGGCAAGGTGCGCACCGTGGACGAGATCATCGAGTGCTACAACGCCGTCACCCGGGAGGAGCTGCAGAAGCTGGCCGGGGAGATGTTCGACCCCAAGTATGCCTCCCTTTCCGCTGTGGGCAAGGTCAAGACCATCGCCGATTACAGCAAGTGGCTGGGCCGATGACACCCTCAAAGCAGGGTACCAAGATAAAAAACAGGTCACGGAATATTCCGTGACCTGTTTTCATTTTGTGATTTACTTCTTGCGGGCAATGCCGTCCTTGGCGGACTTGAGCACCATGCCGGTCAGAGCAAACAGGGCCAGTGCGTTGGGCAGAACCATCAGATAGTTGAAAGCGTCGGTCAGCTCCCAGACCAGATCGTTGGACATCAGGGTGCCCATGAAGATAAAGGCCAGAGCGATGACGGTATACACTACGGTGCAGGTCTTGGGATCCTTCTTGCCAAACAGGTAGACCACATTGATCTTACCGAACAGGTTCCAGCTCAGAATGGTGGAGAAGGCGAAGAAGAACAGACACAGAGCCACGAAAGCGGCACCCAGAGTTTCACCGAAGACGGTACCGAAGGCGGTCTGAGCCAGATTGGCCTTGGTAATGGTGGCGGAGGCAGCGGCGGCACCGCACTCGTACAGGGGGCCGTCGGCGGTATACAGGGTGGAGATGATGACCAGAGCGTTCAGGTTCAGCACGATGAAGGTGTCGATGAACACGCCGAACATGGCCACAACACCCTGATCGTGGGGGTGAGCCACATTGGCCTGAGCGTGAGCGTGGGGGGTGGAGCCCATACCGGCCTCATTGGAGAACAGGCCGCGCTTTGCGCCCTGGCTGATGGCCTCCTTGATGGCCATACCAAAGGCACCGCCGATGATGGCCTGAGGCTGGAAGGCATACTTGAAAATCATGCCGAAGGTGGCGGGCAGGTACTGGATGCGGGCAACCAGCACGATGGCGCCGCCCAGCAGGAACAGCACGGACATGACGGGGACGACCTTCTCACACACGGCGGCCAGACGCTGGACACCGCCCAGGAAGATGGCGCCGCAGATGGACACCAGAACCACGCCCATGACCCAGGAGGGGATGCCGAAAGCGGTCTGGAAGGTGGAGCCGATGGAGTTGGACTGCACCATGCAGCCCATGAAGCCCAGAGCCAGGATGATGGCCACGGCGAAGAAGGCGGACAGGAACTTGCCCAGACCGCCCTTGAAGGCGTGGGTGATGTAGTAAACGGGGCCGCCGTAGATGTTGCCCTTGTCGTCCACGACGCGGGTCTTCTGGGCCAGAGTGGCCTCAGCGTAGATGGTGGCCATGCCGAAGAAGGCGATGACCCACATCCAGAAGATGGCGCCGGGGCCGCCGGTCAGGATAGCGCCGGAAGCACCGACGATGTTGCCGGTACCGACCTGCGCGGCAATGGCGGTGGTCAGAGCCTGGAAGGAGCTCATACCCTTCTCCTGCTTGCCGCCGCTGAGAGACAGATCACCCAAGACCTTCTTCATACCCTCGCCAAAGCAGCGGATCTGGATGAAGCGGGTCTGGATGGTGTACCACAGGCCGACGCCCAGCAGCAGGAAGACGAGGACATAGTTGGACAAATAGGTGTTGATTTTTACGACGACATCGTAAAGTGCGGCTTCGAATTCTGCGAACATGATGATTTTTCTCCTTACAACAAAAAATTCGGAACAACTGACGGTCAGTTGCCCCGAAGAAGAAAGGGATTGCAAACAGACGCAAACGGATAGACTCCGTCCACGGTGCTTGCTGACTCTGTCCTTTTACCTGAGAGATTCGGCGGTTTCCCGCCTTGCACCTTCGGTACTCATGTGAAATGAGCTTCTCCAGAGCTGCATCCGTTCTTAGTCCCCACCCGTTACTCCGGGCACCTGAGAGTTTTACTCCTTCGGTAGGCTTTCGCCGTTCCCCTAAGAACTTCAACTGCCAATATCAAATTGCGCAAGCACACCATAACACTTTAGTATATGAATGTCAACCCCCTTTTGTGTTTTTCTCGAAAATTTTTGTTCACCTCAGGAGAACACTGAAAATAAAATAAAAAAACAGGTCACGAACCGATGATTCGTGACCTGCTTGACATTTATGTAGCACTTAGCCGCGACGATTGCCGCCGCCGCGACGGTTGCCGCCCTTCTTCTCCAGATAGCGCAGCTCGGACAGCTTGCTGTCGGAGGACTGCATGAACTGCTTGAGCTTATCTTCAAAGTCAGTAGGCTCCTTGGGTGCCTGGCGGACGAAACCAACGGGGCGGGACTCGTTATTGGCGCGATAGGGGCGCTCGGAGCGCTCAGGGCGCTGACCGCCGTCACCGTTGTTGAAATTGCGATAGCCGCCCTCACGGCGCTCGGGACGCTCGGAGCGCTCAAAGCGCTGACCACCCTCGGCAT
>JAZQVX010000213.1:0-4019 GCA_045632045.1 Lawsonibacter sp. | reverse complement strand
CCATCGCTGCTGTGGGTAAGGGCGGCGGTCTGGGTAACTCCGCCATGATCATCGACCAGATGCGTCACGAGCTGGCCCGCATGACCGCCATGGCCCGGGAGAACATCGAGGACGGCTTCGAGGCCGTTCTGACCCGGGACGTGGCCATTCTGGCCCGCGTGGAGGTGCGCGAGGAGTACATCGACTTCCTCAACCGCGAGATCTCCCGCTATGTTTCCCAACTCATCACCCTGGAAACCAACGAGGAAGGCTCCGCCGCCGTCAGCTCCTTCTTCACCATCTCCGGCAATCTGGAGCGTATCGGTGACCACGCCGACAACCTGGCCGGCTACACCCGCATCCTGAACGGCAAGAATATCTCCTTCTCCGAAACCGCCCGGAAGCAGATCGTCCAGATGAAGCTGGCCTGTCTGGAGGCTCTGGACGATCTGGTCAAGCCCGGCGTGGGCGAGGTGGAGTTCCTGTCCACCGTGGCCCAGATGGAGCAGAAGATCGACGACATGACCGACGACTTCCGCCGCGCCCAGATCCAGCGTATGCGCGACGGTCTGTGCGATCAGGAGGCCTGCATCATCTACTCCGAGCTGCTGACCGACTTCGAGCGTATCGGCGACCATGTCCTGAACATCGCCGAGGAGCTGACCAAGGCCCGCGTGGCTCTGGTCGAGTAAGTACATAAAAAAACCGGACTTCCCATCGGGAAGTCCGGTTTTTGTTGTTTTGGGGATTGGAAAAAGCCTCCCTCATCAGAGGGAGCTTTATTAAGATTCCTCGTGAAGATCGGTGATGCTCTCGACGGTATAATCCAGAAAACCGTCGTCCCAGGCCAAATGGAACCAGAAGGTACCGGTGCGATTGACGCCGGAGGTATCGGTGAAGGCGTAGCGAAGCTGGACGGCGGAACTGTCCTCAGACCACTGAAGGAAGGACAGATCGATGTCGGGGCGCTCCCGCTCGTTGAGGGGGAAGCCGTAGTCGGCCAGAGAGGTTTGGTTCAAACAGGAGGTGACGGCGGTGCTGAGAAAGGCGGCAGAGTTAGTCTGTAGGTTACTCAGTTCCAAAGACAGACCGTGGTAGTTGATGGGGGTCATCTCCAACAGGTACATGGTGCTGTCGGGGGACCAGTACAGACCGTCGTAGGTGGCAGACAGGGAGGTGGATGATCCGCCCCCGGGCCATGCCAGCTGAACACAGACGGCAGGGACTTTTTGTGTTTCATCCCAAATATCTTCAGCCTCGACTTCCAGTACGGTGGCGGTATATCGTCCGTCGGGAGAAGGAACCCGGTCTACCACATGGAGAAGCTGCGTTTTCCAGATGAGGAAACCGGCCAGAAAGAGAACGGCGGCAGAAATGAGTAGGATTTTTTTCGATTTCTTCATAACAGACCTCCTTTCGGGGGCGGGAAGGGATGCTTTATTATACTATAAATTTTTTGGCTGCGCAAGAAAGAAGCCTCCCTTGTGTAAAGGGAGGTGGCTGAGCGGAGCGAGGTCGGAGGGATTGCTGCGGAGCGAGGCAACCCCTCAGTCAGCCTGTCGGCTGACAGCTCCCCTTACACAGGGGAGCCTTGGTCAACTCGTGAACGAAGAGTATATGGAAGTTCAGGCTCAAAGAAGGAAAGGGGAAAGCTCTTGACGAATCCCTTCCAAGATATTACAATTTAATGCAGTGAAATATTTTTGAGGAGGAATCCCTTTATGACTTATCAGGAAGTTCTGGCCGCCGCACGCACCTGCTCCGGCCCCTACTGCAAGGCCTGCCCCGTGTGTAACGGCCGCGCCTGCGGCAGCGCCGTCCCCGGCCCCGGCGCCAAGGGCAGCGGTACCGTCGCCATCCGCAACTATGAGGCATGGCAGAAGGTCTGTCTGAACATGGACACCATCTGTGACAGCACCCCCGTGGATGTCAGCTATGAGTTCTTCGGCGAGAAGTACGCTCTGCCTGTCTTCGCCGGCCCCGTGGGCGCCGTGAAGCTGCACTATGGCGACAAGTTCACCGATCTGGAGTATAACGACATTCTGGTGCCCGCCTGCGCCGACGCAGGTATCGCCGCCTTCACCGGCGACGGCACCAATCCCGAGGTCTTCATCGCCGCCGCCGCCGCCATCGGCAAGTCCGGCGGCAAGGGCATCCCCACCGTCAAGCCCTGGGATCTGCCCACCATCTTCGCCAAGATCGACGCCGCCAAGGCCGCCGGTGCCAAGGTCTTCGCCATGGACATCGTCGCCGCCGGTCTGCCCTTCCTGAAGGGTCTGAATCCCCCCGCCGGCCCCAAGACCGTGGAGCAGCTCAAGGAAATCATCGACTACGCCGGTGTGCCCTTCATCATCAAGGGCGTTATGACCGTCAAGGGCGCCCTGAAGGCTCTGGAAGCCGGTGCCGCCGGTATCGTGGTGTCCAACCACGGCGGCCGCGTGCAGGACGGCGTCCCCTCCACCGCCGAGGTGCTGCCCGCCATCGCCGATGCTGTGAAGGGTAAGATGGTCATTCTGGTGGACGGCGGCATCCGCAACGGCGTGGATGTGTGCAAGGCTCTGGCTATGGGCGCCGATGCCGTCATCATGGCCCGTCCCTTTGTCACCGCTCTGTACGGCGGCGGCGCTGAGGGCGTCAAGATCCTGACCGACAAGATCAAGGCCGAGCTGGAGGACACCATGGCTATGTGCGGCGTTCACTCTCTGGCAGAGATCTCCAAGGATATGCTGTTTTAATTCGTAGGGGGCGGCCTTTGTGCCGCCCCTGTGGTTTGGGCCGGCGCGGAGACCGGCCCCTACAAAGAAGGGAGGGGCAAGCCCCTCCCCTACTTTTTTCGGTTAATTCAATTCCACCCCTTGTTTAACCCGGTCTCAGGGGCTATACTGGTAAATACCCCCGATTGACATAATACGACCACGCGAAGGAGGCCCTTTTATCCATGCGTGCCAATTACAGAGCCCCCGAGGGGCGGCGCATTCTCGCCAAGCCCTCCAAAACAAAGAAAAAAAGAAGCCCCATCAAGACGGTTGCTTGGGTGCTGTACGGCGTTCTGGTGGCAATTTCCGCCATCATTGTGGCCATGTACCTGTATTTCACCTTCTTCGTCAAGCCCCCCGAGGTGACCCAGCCCGATCCCGCCCCTACTCCCCCTGTGGTGGAGCAGGTGGGTCAGAAGGACCCTGCCGACCCCGATCCCGACCCGGAGAACCCCGGCGCGGAGCCTCTGGAGCGCCGGGAGGGCGTGTTCAATGTGCTGCTGGCGGGCACCGATGCCGAGGGCTACCGCACCGACACCATGATGGTGCTCTCCTATGACACTGTGGCCCAGAAGGTGGGCGTGGTGTCCGTCCCCAGAGATACCCTCATCAAGCGCGGCGGCTCCGAAAACCCCAAGCTGGTCTATGGCAAGGGCGGCGTGGAGCAGCGGGTGAAGGACATCTCCCACATGCTGGGCATTCCCATCGACTATTACATCAAGGTCAACCTGAAGGCCTTTGTGGCTGTGGTGGACTATCTGGGGGGTGTGGACTTCTATGTCCCCTGCGACATGAACTATGACGACCCCTATCAGGATCTGCACATCCACTTTAAAGAGGGGATGCAGCATCTGGACGGTCAGGCCGTTATGGAGGTTGCCCGCTTCCGCCAGAACAACAAGGACGAAAACGGCAATGCCACCGGCTATTGGGACACCGGCCGCACCCAGACCCAGCAGAAGCTGCTCGTCGCACTGGCCAAGAAGGTGCTCAGCTGGAACAGTCTGACCAAGCTCAACGGCTTCGTGGAGATCTTCAACGAGTATGTCAGCACCGACCTGTCCCTGAACGATATGCTCTGGTTTGCCTCTCAGGCCATCTCCGTGGACACCGCCAACGGTGTGCAGACCTCCGGCCTCACCGGCGACGGCGATGTGCGCTGGAACGGCACCAGCTATTGCTTCCAGCTGGACGAGCAGTCCACCCTGGACACCGTCAACGCCCTGCTCAATCCCTATACCCGGGATCTGACGCTGGAGGATATGAATATTTTCACGGTGAAAT
>JAZQVX010000212.1:0-3679 GCA_045632045.1 Lawsonibacter sp. | reverse complement strand
TAAATGAAGTTCTCCTCGCCCTCGGTGGGCAGGATGACGCAGGGAGCCACGCCGGAATTGAACTCCAGACGCAGGCGGTCGGCGGGGGCGTTCTTCAGCGCATCCATCAGATACTTGTTGTTGAAGCCGATCTCCAGATCCTTGCCGTCGCCCTTGATGGGGCACTGGTCGGCGGCGTCGCCGATGGCGGTCTTGGTGTTGATGTCCACCATGCCGTCGCTGAACTTACAGCGCAGGGGGGACTTGAGCTTCTCGCTGATGATGAGGGACACACGCTCCAGACAGGACAGCAGAGCCCGGGTGTCGCACTCCACGGCGATGGGGTTGTTGCGGGGGATGGCGTTCTTATAGGGAAGGAACTCACCCTCCAGTCGGCGGCAAACCAGCATCACATCGCCGGTCTGGAACATGATGTGGCGCAGACCCTCGGTGATGACCACCTCGTCCTCTCCGGAGCAAATCTTCTCGATCTCGCTCAGAGCGGCGCCGGGCACCACGAAATGGAACTTGTTGGTGCCCTCCAGACGGGTGACATTCTCACGGCGCAGAGCCAGACGATAGCCGTCCACGCTGACCACGGTGAGCTTGTCGTTCTCCACCTCGAACAGGGAGCCGGTATGGATGGGGCGGCTCTCGTTGTCGGAGATGGCGAAGAGGGTCTGGGCGATCATGGAGCGCAGGGTGGACTGGCCGATGTAGATGTGGCTCTGGGCGTCCACGCTGGGCAGCTCGGGGAACTCCTCGGCGTCGGTGCCAAGGATGTTGAACTCACTCATGCCGCACTTGATGTTGACCATGTAGCCGTTGGAGGAGAAAACCACGATGTCATCGGGCATTTTACGCACGATCTCGCCGAACAGGCGGGCAGACAGAACGAGGGAGCCCTTCTCCTTGATCTCGGCGGGGACGGTGGCCTGAATGCCGGTCTCCAGATTATAGCCGGTCAGCTTCAGCTGGTCGCCGGCCTCCACCAGAATGCCCTCCATGGCGGCGATGGAGCTCTTCACGGCAACGGCGCGGGAGGTGACGGAAACGGCTGCTGATAACAGGGCCTTCTCACAGGAAAATTTCATATTGTCCTCCAGTCTTTCTCTCCCTCACATAGGAGAGGATAGGATATAGGGTAGTTATAGTTGTAGGGGGCGGGGATATGTGGAAAAGCGGTTTTTCCCTTGAAATTGCAAGGAGAAATTTTTCCACGGCCATTGGGGAGAAAATGTTGGGGTTGTGAACATCAAAAAAATTAAAAAAAGTAATCCACAACTGTCCACAAACAATTCACAAATAACGGTGGATAACTTTAGGAAGGGAAAGGGAAAAATGACGACGGTTTTTGGGCGTATTTTGCGGGGGTGATTACAGGTTGTATACGGGGTGTAATCAACCTGGGGCTGTCACGCTTCGCCTGTTCGCGACGCACGGCTTCCCTCCGACTCGGAAAACAAACATCCGGGGTATGCCCCTGATTGGTTTGCTTTCCTCGCTTCGGTCCATCCGTGCTGCTCACGACGGCTACGCGCTTCTTATTCATAACGAATATTGATATTAGCGGTAATGTCCTTCAGGATCTCGGTCTTCTCGGGATCGGTCTTGGACAGGGACTCGATACGCTCGATGGAGTGCAGAACGGTGGTATGGTCGCGGTTGTCAAACTCCTTACCGATGTCCTTCAGAGACAGGTTGGTCATGGAACGGATGAGGTACATGGCCATCTGGCGGGCCATGGAGATGTCCTTGGCTCGGCCCTGACCGCGCAGGATGGTGGGCTCGATGCTATAGAACTTGCAGACCTCGTCGATGATGACATCGGGGGTGGGCACGATCTCGGAGCGGTCCTTGAACATGTCCTTGACGGCGCGGACCACGGTGTCCTTGCTGACGGAGTCGCCCATCAGATCCTGATAGGCCATGATCTTGTTGACGGTGCCCTCGATCTGGCGGACATTGGCGGTGATATTCTCGGCGATGAGCTGGATGAGAAAATCGGGCAGCTCCATGCCGGCGCGAATGGCCTTGTTCTTGATGATGGCCATGCGGGTTTCATAGTCGGGAGGCTGGATGTCGGCGATGAGGCCCCACTCAAATCGGGTTTTCAGACGATCCTCCAGACGCAGCAGCTCCTTGGGGGGGCGGTCGGAGGTAAAGACGATCTGCTTTTTCAGGTCGTACAGGGTGTTGAAGGTATGGAACATTTCCTCCTGGGTGGAGTCGCGTCCGGCGATAAACTGGACATCGTCCATGAGGAAGACATCGGCGCCGCGGTACTTCTCGCGGAACTCGTTGTTGCGGCCCTCCCGGATGGCCTTGACCAGCTCATTGGTGAAGGCGTCGCCCTTGATATAGACAATCTTATACTCGGGGTGCTTCTCGTGGATGGCGTGGGCAATGGCATACATCAGATGGGTCTTGCCCAGACCGGAGGCGCCGTAGATGTAGAGGGGATTGTAGTTCTGGCCCCGGCCCTCACCGACAGCCTGAGCGGCGGCGTGGGCGAACTTGTTGGAGGGGCCCACCACGAAGCGGGCGAAGGTATAATCCTCGGTGCCGGGGAAAAACTCCTCCACGGGCTTGGGATTTTTCCGCTGGTCCAGCTCGTCCCCGGTGAGGACGGTGACCCGGAACTGGGTGGAGAAGAGGTTCTCCAGGGCCCTTTCGATGAATTTGGCGTAACGGGAAACGACGATGTCCCGTTTCCAGGGAGTGGGGGAGTAGATGACGAACTCATCCTCCTCCAGGGCCACGGCCTGCACATCATCAAACCAGGTCTTGATGGTGGTGGTGGTCATGTCCTCCTGAAGCAGCTCCAACACAGTCTCCCAGATATTGATGGCGGGATTGACTGGGGTCATAATATGCCTCCTTAAATCTTCTGCATAGATCATCATGGTATCAAACCTCCTCACCCTACCCGGGTCGAGGGGGAAAATTCGCACATTCCGGTGCAACAAAACCATGATTTTGTAACAAATTTTATCCGACGCTTTTTCACCTGTCAGAAGGGTAAAAAAGCGCAATATATCACCTTGATATTATATCAGACAAGCCCCTTTCCATCAAGGTTTTCCACATACTTTCCCACATGTTTTTTATATAATAGTATAGCGTCGAAAATGGGGTGGAACCCGGGTGTAAAGTACTTTAATTTGTATCTGACAAAATGTATGCCCACAAGATATGGGAAAGTCGGCATTTTCGCAAAAATTTTTCAAAAAAAGAGAAAAATGTGGTTGACAGGGGGGATATTTATCGTCTATAATGAATGTCGCTTTCTGACAGGGGGTGTTATGCCCTTTTGGAAAGCGGGATATGTAAACCGCAGCTGCATTGCACAGCTGTTGTTGGGCCGGATCGCCGGCTTGAAATTCAATGAGGAGGTGTCCCCTAATGGTTCGTACCTATCAGCCCAAGAAGCGTCAGCGCTCCAAGGAGCATGGTTTCCGCAAGCGTATGGCTACCCGCAATGGCCGCAAGGTTCTGGCTCGTCGCCGCGCCAAGGGCCGCGTCCGTCTGACCCACTGATTTCAGATGGGTTCGGCGAGTGGCTGCTGAGATGATCTATTTCGGCAGCAAATGATCGGATCTATCATCTCAGATACGGCAAAGAGGACACAAGCTATATAGATCGCATATAGGGGCGTGGGACCAGATCCCCCGCCCCAAAATTGCTGTATGGGCATTT
>JAZQVX010000211.1:0-8534 GCA_045632045.1 Lawsonibacter sp. | reverse complement strand
TTCTGGGTCGTCACCTTCGTCTATCTGCTCATGACCACCGGACTGTCCACCGCCGCCGACTTCTCCGACGGCATGATGGGTGTCTTCCTCTCCGCCGCCATCACCATGTACAGCTGGGTGGTGGGCTTCAGCTACCGCCTGTGGGCTCTGTGGACCACCCGCCGTCTGGAGCCCGGACTGGGCTCCCTGCTGGAGGGCTTCTCGGTGGCCGGTCGGGTCATTCTGCTGGAGATCTCCATTCTGGGCCGCATCTTCTGCTGGACCTTCCTGCTGGCCATCCCCGCCGGACTGCTGCTGGCCTTCAGCATGACCTCCACGCTGGGCTATTTCGTGGCCATCCTTCTGCTGTCCGTTGCCATATCCATCGTCACTCTGCGCTACGCTCTGTCCTACTATGTGCTGGCTGACTTCCCCGATGCCGGCTCCGCCTTTGCTCTGCACCGGGGCGTCCAGCTCATGCGGGGCTGGACTCTGGAGCTGCTGAAGCTCTATCTGTCCTTCGCGGGGTGGTACATCCTCAACGCCGTTCTGAGTTTTGCCGGTATGGTGGTGGGCGCACTGGTCAGCGGCGGCATCACCGTCGCCGCCCTGCTGACTCCCGACGGTCTTGCCCAGCTTCCCACCCTCCTCAACGCCGGTATCCCCTCCCTGCTGGGCACCCTCTTCGCTCTGCCCGTGACCCTCTACCTCACCCCCTACATCGAGGTGACGCTGGCCCAGTTCTACGATGCCCGCATCCGTCTGGCCGATGCCACCGCCGATCCCATGGGCGAGATGCCTCCCCTGTAAAGCAAAATGACCGCCTCGGCGGTCATTTTTTATGTCCGGGATATGGAACATTCGTTTGACAAAACGAGTGTTCTATGTTAAAATAGTTTCGACTAAACTATCATTTCCGAAAGCCCATGGTTGAAAGGAGCTTTCTTATGGCTAATCTTACCGCCAAGCAGCAGCAGATCTACGACTATATCCTCGCCTTCACCGCCGACCACGGCTATCCCCCCTCCGTCCGGGAGATCGGCGCCGCCGTGGGGCTCAAGTCCCCCTCCACCGTCCACTTCCACATGAAGGGTCTGGAGGAGGCCGGTGTCATCGTCAAGGCCGAGGGCAAGACCCGGGCCATCTCTCTGGTCAACACCGAGCCGGAGCCCGAGATCCCCGCCAACCAGGTCCCCGTGGTGGGCAATGTGGCCGCCGGTTCCCCCATTCTGGCCCAGGAGTGCATCGACGACTACCTCCCCTTTGACACCAACGGCCTGTCCGGCGAGCATTTTGCCCTGAAAGTCCGGGGCGAGTCCATGCTGGGCGCCGGTATTCTCCCCGGCGATCTGGTGGTGGTCCACCAGCAGCGGGACGCCCACAACGGCGAGATCGTGGTGGCCCTCTTTGAGGACGAGGCCACGGTGAAAACCCTCAGCCGCCGGGACGGTCACACCTGGCTGCTGCCCGAGAACGAGGCCTATGACCCCATCGACGGCGACAATGCCGAGATCATCGGCAAAGTGGTCGGCGTGGTGCGCCGCTACTAAGCCATGACCAAAAAAGAACTGCTGGATCGCTGCGCCAAAAACGCCGACGACCGGCTTCTGCTGGCCCGGGTGCTGGACAAGGCCGAGCTGGCCTTTGACCGGGGCGTTCCCGCCTGCACCCAGTTCCTCTCCCCCGGAGAACAGGCCGCCGTCACCGACCTGCTCAACGCCTGCGGCCATCCCCGCCACCTGTTTTTCGGCGGCTTTGAGGATGCCGAGCGCCGGGTGTGCGCCTTCCTGCCCGACTGGCAGGAGGAAGAGGACTTCCTCGAGGGGGACGACATGGCCCTGTGCGCCGTGGAAACTCAGTTCCCCGGGGGCGGCTCTCTGACCCACCGTGATATTCTGGGCTCCCTCATGGGACTGGGCATCACCCGGGAAAAGCTGGGTGACATTCTCCTGCCCGAGGCCGGGGTCTGTCAGGTGGTGGTGCTGAAAGAGGCCGTGTCCATCCTCACCTCCCAGTGGGAGGGGGCGGGACGGTACAAGTGCCGGGAGGTGCGGCAGATCCCCCTGTCCGCACTGGCCCCCAAGCCGCCCCAGATCAAAACCATCCGGGACACGGTGGCCTCCCCCCGTCTGGACGCAGTCCTCGCCAGCGCCTTCTCCCTCTCCCGCAGCAAGGCCGCGGCCTATATCGCCGGGGGCAAGGTGGCGGTGAACCACCGGGAGTGTCTTAAAAGCGACAAAACCGTGGAGGAGGGGGATGTCCTTACCTGCCGCGGATTGGGCAAATGCGTGGTGAAAGAGGTGCCCGGACAGTCCAAAAAGGGCCGCACCATGCTGATTTTAGAGCGATATATTTGAGTATTTGTCATTGCGCACCAGTCCGCAGACTGGTGCGGCAATCCGCAACGGATTCCCACGCCGGTGTGCGCACCGGCTCGGAATGACGGGATTATATTCTGAAGGAGCTATCTGTCATGACTCAGGAAAAGATCGACCGCATCAACGAACTGGCCCGCAAGGCCAAGACCCCCGAAGGCCTGACTCCCGAGGAGCTGGCCGAGCGCGATGTGCTGCGCCGGGAGTATATCGACAGCTATAAGCGCAGCCTCATCGGTCAGCTGGACAACACCTATATCCAGTACCCCGACGGCAGCAAGAAGAAGCTTGAGAAGAAAAACTAACACCTCTAACTCGGCTCCCCCCTTGTGGGGGAGCTGTCATTTGCAAAGCAAATGACTGAGGGGGCTTTGCTTTGACAAAGCACCCCTGACATGCTATCATGGAATTAACAAATTTTGGAGGTGCTTCCCATGTTGGAACAGATGAAAACCGTACTGGAGAAGAAAGGCTACGCCGTGAGCATCTTTGAGAATGCACAGCAGGCCAAGGACTATGTCATGGCATCCGTCGCCCCCGAGCAGTCCGTGGGCATCGGCGGCAGCGTCACCGTGCAGCAGCTGGGTCTGGACAAGGCTCTGACCGAGAAGGGCTGCGCCGTCCACTGGCACTGGACCGCCGAGGATAAGGAGGGCGCTCAGATCGCCGCCGCTGTGGCCGATGTGTACCTCGTCTCCGCCAACGCCGTCACCAAGAAGGGCCAGATCATCAACATCGACGGCCACGGCAACCGCGTCGCCGCCACCATCCACGGCCCCGGCAAGGTCATCTTCATCATCGGCAAGAACAAGATCGCCGAGGACTATGACGCCGCCATGGAGCGCATCCACACCGTGGCCTGCCCCGGCAACGCCCGCCGTCTGGGTCTGTCCACCCCCTGCGCCATCACCGGCAAGTGCGCCGACTGCGCCTCCCCCCAGCGTATGTGCAACGCCACCGTGGTCTTTGAGCGCGCCCCCTCCGGCCACCCCTTTGAGATCCTGCTGGTCAACGAGGATCTGGGCTACTAATCAAAAACAACGAAAACCCCGCGTACATCGAGTACGCGGGGTTATTTTTATCTCAGAGAATACTGCTCGTCATCACAAAGAAGTGGCAAACGCTGCCCAACAGGATGAACACATGGAAAATCTCGTGGCAGCCGAAGCGGGGACTGTTCCGACCGGGCCACTTCAGGGCGTAGAGCACACCGCCGATGGTATACAGGATGCCTCCCGCCAGCAGCCAGAAAAATCCGGCGGCGCTGAGGCTATGGTACAGGGGAACGATGGCAAAGACGGCCAGCCAGCCCATGACCAGATAGATCACGCTGGACACCACCCGAGGGATGTTCCCCTTGCCGATGGTGAGGGTGATCCCCGCCGCCGCCAGCGCCCAGATACCGGTGAGCAGAGGCAGCCCGATGCGCCCCTCCAGCACCGCCACGCAGATGGGGGTATAGCTGCCGGCAATGAGCAGGTAAATGGAGCAGTGGTCGTACTTGCGCAGAGCCAGCCGGGTGGGTACCGAGGTGCGCAGACAGTGGTAGAGAGTGCTTGCGGTATACAGGCAGACCATGGAGGCGCCGTAGACCCCGAAGAGCAGCATATTCAGCCAGTTCCCCTTCATGGCACTGACCGCCAACAGGAACATGGTGCCCACCACGCCCAGTCCGGCGCCGATGCCGTGGGTGATGGCCGACCATGGCCGCAGGGCATCGTAGGGGGTGCGCTCCTCCCGGGCCCGGCGGGGTCTGGGCAGATCGAGATTCAATTGGGTGGTGACGGTACGCTCACGCATATTGGGACTCCTTTCCCGGTCAGAACAGTTGGTGTGAGTACAGTATATCCCGTCCCGCCCAAAATATCAATATCAAATACCACCAAATATAATATTTAATATCATATTCATATTTCGATAAAAAAACAGCACCGGAGATCCGGTGCTGCTTTTTACAGGCATCAGTAAGTAAGGACTGATAATTAGCCCTCAACGATGGCGCCCATGGGGCAGGTGCCAGCGCAAGCGCCGCAGGAAACGCAAGCGTCGCCGATGACGTAGTGGTCAGCGCCCTGAGAAATAGCGCCCATGGGGCAAGCGTCAGCGCAGGAACCGCAGCTGATGCAAGCGTCAGTGATAACATATGCCATGAGAAATACACCTCCATTAAAATGTACCTTCATTCTATCACATCTTGCGGAAAATGCAATGCTAAATTTTTGAATTTTGGGAATGCTGTAAGGAAGAATTTTTCCGAGGTGATTTTATGGCAGAAAGCCTGTTTACTCCCGCCGCCGCCGGGGTTTTTCGTCAGGCACAGGAACAGGCCCTGCGGCTGGGGCACAGCTATGTGGGCAGTGAGCATCTCCTGCTGGCCCTGACCCAGGGGGCGGGCAACCCGGCCAGCGCCGCCCTCAACCGCTCCGGGGCCACCCCCCAGACCATCCGGGCGGCCATCTCCGCTCAGGTGGGGACAGGGGTGCCGGGACAGGCCCTCCATCAGGGGCTGACCCCCGCCTGCTGCCGGATCATCAAAGCCGCCGCCCACAGCTGCAGCCGGGGCGGGAAGAAATTTGTCAGCCCGGAGCATCTGCTGCTGGGACTGCTGGAGGAGAAGGACTGTCAGGCCGCCAAGCTGCTCAAAAGCTGCGGAGTGGAGAAGCGGGCGCTGTATACTGCCCTCCACGCCTCCCTCGGGGGCGAGGAGTCCTCCCCGCGTTTCCGCCCACGGGAGGGGGAAAACCGGGGCTACACCGACACCCGGCAGTTGGATGTCTGCTCCCGGGATCTGACAAAGATGGCGGCGGAGGGGAAGCTGGATCCCCTCATCGGGCGGGAGGCGGAGCTGGAGCGGGTCATCCAGATCCTGTCCCGCCGCACCAAGCACAACCCTGTCCTCATCGGGGAGCCGGGTGTGGGCAAGACGGCGGTGGCGGAGGGGCTGGCACTGGCCATCAGCGAGGGGAGCGTCCCCTCCCACCTGCAGCACAAGCGGGTGTGCGCCCTCGATCTGTCGGCCATGGTGGCGGGCACCAAGTACCGGGGGGAGTTCGAGGAGAAGCTGCGCCATGTTCTGGGTGAGGTGCGCCGGGCTGGCAATGTCATCCTCTTCATCGATGAGCTCCACACCGTCATCGGGGCGGGGTCTGCCGAGGGAGCCATCGACGCGGCAAATATCCTGAAGCCCCCGCTGGCCCGGGGGGAATTGCAGGTCATCGGGGCCACCACCATCGACGAGTACCGCCGCCATGTGGAGAAGGACGCGGCGCTGGAGCGCAGATTTCAGCCCGTCACCCTCCCCCCTGCCACCCGGGAACAGGCGCTGGACATCCTGCGGGGGCTGCGTGGGCGGTATGAGAGCCATCACTGTCTGGTCATCACCGACGAGGCGCTGGAGGCGGCGGTGGATCTGTCCATCCGCTATCTCCCCGCCCGGTTCCTGCCGGACAAGGCCATTGACCTCATGGATGAGGCCGCTGCCCGGGCCCGGCTCCGGGGACGGACTATGCCCGCTGAGCTGAAGGAATTGGAACAGCGGTGCGTACAGGCCGCGCGGCATCTGGCTCAGGCCATCCGGGAGCGGGATTTTGAGCGGGCGGCCTCCTGCCGGGACGCGGAGAGCTCCTTCCGGGAGCAGTACCGGAAACAGCGGGAGAGCTGGCTGGCCGCTCAGGGCCCCATCCGGGTGGAGGGGCGGCACATCCGGGGCGTGCTGGAGCAGTGGGCGGGGGTGCCCATTGAAGATCCCGCCGAGGCCGACCGAAAGGCTCTGCAAAGTCTGGAGGACACCCTGCGCCGGGACATTCTGGGGCAGGACCGGGCGGTGGAGGCGGTGGCAAAGGCCATCCGCCGCAGCCGCAGGGGACTGGGGGCCCCCCGGCGGCCTGTGGGCAGTTTCCTCTTTCTCGGCCCCACCGGAGTGGGCAAGACCCAGCTGTGCCGAAGCTTGGCCAAGGCTCTCTTTGGGGACGAGGGGGCGCTGATCCGCTTTGATATGTCGGAATATATGGAGGCCCACAGCGTCTCCCGGCTGCTGGGCTCCCCGCCGGGCTATGTGGGGCATGACGCGGGGGGACAGCTCACCGAGGCGGTGCGCCGCAAGCCCTGGTCGGTGGTGCTGCTGGATGAGATCGAAAAGGCCCACCGGGACATCTGGTCGGTGCTTTTGCAGGTGATGGAGGAGGGCACCCTCACCGACAGTCAGGGGCGCAAGACGGATTTTCGCTCGGCGGTGCTGGTGATGACCTCCAATCTGGGGGCGCGGCGGTTCGCCCAGCGGGCAAAACTGGGCTTCTCCACCGGGGATGAGGTGCGGAATTTGGAACAGGAAGTTTTGAAAGACGCAAAGCAGACCTTCTCCCCGGAGTTTTTCAACCGGTTGGACGGAGCGCTGGTCTTTCATCCCCTCTCCCCTGCCGCCATGGAGGACATTACCCGGCGGCTGTTGGAGCAGAGCGCAGAGCGGTTCCGAAAGCAGGGGATCAATCTTACCTGGGCCGAAGCGGTGGTGGAACACCTCTCCCGGCAGGGGGAGGAGGGCATGGGTGCCCGCCCCCTGCGCCGGCTCATTGCCGCAAAGATCGAGGATCCCGCCGCCGATCTGATGCTGGCCGGAACGCTGGCTTCGGGACAGGAACTGCGTCTGGAACAGGATGCGGATGGGGTGGTACTGCGCATCCTGCCTTGACAAAAAGGGCGGTTTTAGGCTAAAATAAAACCAACATCAACGATGAAATGCCGCGCTCATCCGCCGGGATGTGGCGCGGCGTGGCCTTTCCCGGGAAAGGAGGACAGGACATGGGAAAATTCGACGGCGTTTTGCTGGTCAGCGATTATGACGACACCTTTTTGGGCACCAACCATGCCGTGTCCCCCCGCAACTATGAGGCGCTGGACTACTATCTCGCTCAGGGCGGTCTGTTCACCATCGCCACCGGCCGGGCCCACCGCACCTTCGCCCCCCATGTCCATCTGGCCCCGGTCAATGCCCCGGTCATCCTCTCCAACGGCTCGGCTCTGTACGATTTTCAGAAGGATGCGATGATCCTGCAGACCATGCTCCCCGACAGCTGTCTGGAGGATCTCACCGATGTACTCACCCGCTTCCCCACCCTGGGCGCGGAATTTTATCACGGCGAGGACATCTATGTCCACAACCCCAACTACATCACCGAGGCCCACATGAAAAAGGTGGGCACCGAGTATGAGATCTGCCCTGTCCCCGAAATGCCCCGCCCCTGGACCAAGGTCATCCTGCAGGAGGAGAACCACATCCAGCGGCAGGTGCAGAAATACATGCTGGACACCTACGGCGATGGCTATGAGGCCGTTTTCTCCAACCACTATTATCTGGAGATCACCCGCAAGGGCAGCACTAAGGGCGGCATGGTGGACGAGCTGATCCAGCGGCTCGTCCTCGACCCCAAAAAGGTCTACTGCGTGGGCGATAACCAGAACGACATCCCCATGCTGGCTCGCTCTGCCATCCCCTTCGCCCCCGCCAACTGCGCACAGGAGGTCAAAGACTGGGGCGCACGGACGGTGTGTTCCTGTGACGAGGGCGACATCGGCGACATCGTGGAAATTCTGGATACAATTTACTGATAAAAACGAGGCCGGAACTTGCGTTCCGGCCTCTTTTTGCCTCGCAGAGTTTCGCCAACGGCGAAACATTTATAATTCGTTTTTTACCGCGACATGTGCGTGGTAAAAAACACTTCTCGGGACGCAAAGGTGCGCACATCGTGCGTGCGCTGCAGCGGCCCGCATTTTCAACAAACTGGCTCTGCCAGTTTGTTGACTCAGAAGAGCTTCTTCAGACCGCCCAGCAGATCGGCGGCCTTGTCGATGTCGATCTTGGCCTTGACAGCCTTGACCAGCTTCTCAATGATCTCGTCATCCACATCGGTCTTGTCCAGCAGACCCTTGACGGCCTTGGCGGGGTCCTTCTTAAACTGCTCCATGAGCTTATCGTTCTTGGTGATGGCTTCCACCAGATCGTTGACCTTATCCATGATATCCATTTGGGAATTCCTCCTGTTTTTTGAGCTAGGGCTATGTTAACACTTTATCGAATTAATGTCAAGAATCCTCTCCCGGACAAAAAACGGCCGCCCCGATGGGCGGGCGTTGGAAACATCTAACCCCGCGCCCCCCCTGCGGGGGGCCGTTCCCCCCATC
>JAZQVX010000210.1:0-1700 GCA_045632045.1 Lawsonibacter sp. | reverse complement strand
GAGAAGATGCTGCTGTGTCTGGACAAGGAGATCCCCCACGGTACCGCCGTGGAGATCACCCGCTTTGCCGAGCGCGACGACGAGGTCGTTGAGGTTGATGCCACCATCTACTGCGAGAAGAGCAGCCACAAGGGCATCATCATCGGCAAGGGCGGCGCCATGCTCAAGAAGGTCTCCTCTCTGGCCCGCAAGGACATGGAGAAGTTCATGGGCACCAAGATTTTCCTGCAGACCTGGGTGAAGGTCAAGGAGAACTGGCGCGACAACCCCTCCGCCATCCACAACTTCGGCTATAAGGGCGAGTAATGCATATCACCACCAAGGCTCTCGTACTGCGGGGGGTGGATTATAAGGAGTCGGACAAGATCCTGACTCTCCTCACCACCGAGATGGGCAAGATCCCCGCCTCTGCCCGGGGCTGCCGAAAAAAGGGCAGCCCCATCGCCGCCGGATGCCAGCTGCTGTGCTGGTCTGAGATGGTTCTGTACGAGTATCAGGGCCGGTGGGTGGTCAAGGAGGCCGCTACCGAACGGCAGTTCCGGGGTGTCCGGGATGATCTGGAAAAGCTGTCCCTGGCCTGCTATCTGGCCGAGGTCACGGAGGTGCTGGCGGTGGAGGGCATCGCCGTCCCCGAATTGCTCTCCCTCATTCTCAACAGCCTTCACGCGCTGGAGAAGATGAACAAGCCCCTGCCCCTCGTCAAGGCCGCCTTTGAACTCAAGGCTATGTGTCTGGCGGGCTACGAGCCCATGCTGGAGGGCTGCGCCGTGTGCGGAGAGGAAAATCTCTCCGATCCCCGCTTCCATCTGCGGGAGGGCGTACTCCACTGCGCCGCCTGCCGCAGCGAACTGGGGGACGGCATCTCCATGCCGCTGGACGCGGCGGGGATACAGGCCATGCAGCACATCGCGTGGGGCGACCCAAAGCGGCTGTTTTCCATCGCGCTGGGCGAGGACAGTCTGCGCAGGTTTGCCGACCTCACCGAGGCATACCTCCACACCCAGCTGGAACGCGGGTTTCACACCCTCGATTTTTACAAGTCCATACAATTATAAGTATAAAAAAGACCGCCGATGGCGGTCTTTTTTTCATGACTTCGGGCGGGATTTGGCCACCAGCGCGGTGATGAAGCCGAAGAAAACGGCAGCAGTGATCCCGCCGGCCGCCGCAGTGACTCCCCCGGTGAGGGCGCCCAGCACCCCCTGCTCCGCTACCGCCTTTTTCACCCCTTTTGCCAGCAGGTGTCCGAAGCCCGTCAGGGGCACGGTGGCCCCCGCTCCGCCCCAGTCGGCAAGGGGCTGATAGACGCCCACAGCGCTGAGAATGACTCCCGCCGTCACATAGCCCACAAGGATGCGGGCGGGAGTCAGCTTGGTGCGGTCGATGAGCAGCTGTCCCACAACGCACAGGGCTCCGCCGCACACAAAGGCCTTCAGATATTCCATCATTGCCCCTCCCTCCGGCTCGAAATGGCCACAGCGTGACTGATACCGGGGATGGAATCCCCCTGTGCCGTGGCTGTGGGAGAGTGGAGGGCACCCGTGGGGCAGAAGAGAATATTTTTCCACTTCCCTGCCGCCAGTCCCGGAAGCAGATAGCCTGTCAGCACACTGGCACAGCAGCCGCAGCCCGAGCCTCCCGCGTGGACATCCTGCCCCTTCCGGTCAAAGATCAGACAGCCGCAGTCGACATGATTGGAC
>JAZQVX010000209.1:0-1980 GCA_045632045.1 Lawsonibacter sp. | reverse complement strand
ATTACAGCCGCAGCAGCTTTGCGATCTTCTGTCCCTTGGGCATGAGGGCCAGATCCTCGCGGCTGATGGCCTTGAAGGCCACGATGAGCACCGCGTAAATGACCACGGCCACGCCGATGGCGCACACCACGGCGATGGTGTTGCTGCTGAGCAGCTTAAAGGCCAGACCGTACACGCCCCATGCGCCCGCGCCCATAATGGCGGCGGCGGCGAAGGGTTTCAGGAAGATGCCCAGATAGCCGGGACGGCCGCTCAGCACCCGGGAAATGATGATCAGATCCAGCACCAGACACAGACCGAAGCACAGAACATTGCCGAAGGGCACGCCGAAGATGCCAATCTCGGGGATGGCCACCATGTTATAGTTGGAAACGATCTTCACCACGCCGCCCAGCACCATGACCACCACGGGCAGGTTGACAAAGCCGTTGGCCTGCAGGATGGAGTTGCACACCAGCATCATGCACACAAAGACGGTGGCAAGACCCAGCGTGGACAGCAGGGGGCCGGCCAGCTCGGGATTCAGGGAGGAGAAGAGCAGCTTGATGATGGGCTTGCCCAGCACGAACAGACCCGCGCCCATGGGGAAGGCCAGCATGGCGGAGATGCGCAGGGCGGAGGAGGTGATGCTTGCCGCACCCTTGCGATCCTTCCGGGCCAGCGCGCCGGACACGGCGGGGATGACGGAGGAGGTCATGGCCACCATGAGGGAGGAGGGCAGGTTATAGATGTTCAAAGCGCCGGAGTAGTTGCCGTAGATGACGCGGCTGGCGGATTCCAGCACCTCATGCAGGGCGACGGCCTTGGTGCTGCCGTTGGACACGGCGGCCTCCAGCATCTCCATGGTGATGACGGCCTTGTCGCCGCTCAGGGAGTTGACCCAGAGGTTTCTGGCCTTTTCCAGGGCGGAGAGATCCATAAAGTTGGCGTACAGCAGCCAGCTGTCGGGGTTTTCCAATAACACCTTCTGCAGCTGACCCTGCACCAGCGAGGAGTCGATGACGGTGACGATGCCCACCATGGAGGAGGACAGGGTGATGGGGATGGCGATGCGGAGAATGTCCTTAAAAATCTTGCCGGGTGCCTCGGCGATGTCGTCACCGAGGGCCTCGTTGCTCCGGCCCACAAAGAAGCTCAGGAACATATAGGCCAGGGCCACCACGGTACCCACGGTGACGCCGGTGATGGCGCCGGCGGCGGCCACATGGGAGGGCTGACCGGCCTTCACCAGCCAGTAGGCCAGACCCAGACCCACCACCAGCTTGCACAGTGCCTCGATGATCTGGGACACGGAGGTGGGCACCATGTTGCTGTGACCCTGAGAGTAGCCCCGGAAGGCCGCCAGACAGCCCACGCAGATGACGGCGGGGGCCAGGGTGCGGATGCCCTGGGCCGCCTTGGAGTCGTGCATCAGCCCTGCCAGCCAGTCGGCCCGGAAGTACATGACCATGAAGGAGGCCACGCCCAGGGTCAGGAAGGCAGCCAGCGCCAGACGGAAGATGCGCCGCACCTGATTGCGCCGTCCCAGAGCGTTGGCCTCACTGACCAGCTTGGAAACCGCCACGGGCAGACCCGCCGTGGAGATGGTCAGCAGGACGGCGTAAATGTTATAGGCGTTGTTGAAGTCGGCGGTACCCTCTTCGCCAATGATGTTGACCAGAGGGATTTTATAGAACATGCCGATGAGTTTGACCACCAGAATGCCCACGGCCAGAATGGCCGCGCCGCCGAAGAAGGTGTTCTGTTTCTGCCCGCCGCGGGGCATTTCTCGTTTTGCCATAAGTTTCCTCCGAAAATTAGGAGTAGGGGCCGATGTCCCCACCGGCCCGCAGGAAATCTGGGATGGGCGGGTGAGGGCACCCGCCCCTACCCGGCTCCCCCGCAAGGGGGGAGCCAAGGGGATGCGTTTTTTAGCCTCCCCTGTGTAAGGGGAGGTGGCTGAGCGAAGCGAGGACGGAGGGGTTGTCGGACTGCCGGTCA